>JBBQPY010000295.1:0-1954 GCA_038216735.1 Chthonomonadales bacterium | reverse complement strand
GACGGAAGTGGACGACATTATTTTCCACTATAAACTTGGCGATGACATGTATCGGCGAGGGATGTACGATCAGGCTATCGAAGAGTATCGCAAGGCGCTTACCTTCAATCCCAACTATGCGGACATACGCAACCATCTGGGCATCGCCTGCTCGGCGAAGGGACACATGCCGGAAGCGATAGCGGAGTTCCGCGCAGCATTGAAGATAAATCCCCGGTTTGTGGATGCGCTCGTCAATCTGGCGATCACCCTGCGAGACACCGGCGAATCGGCTGCCGCAGTCTCATGTTTTCAGGAGGCGCTGGAACTGGAGCCGGATAATGTGATTGCGCGCTCCAACCTGGCGGCAAGCGAGCACGGAGAAAACCGGCGGCAGGCCGCGTGAATTACTGGACATTGGGTGTTGGAGTGTTAGGTGTTAGAGCGGCGGCTTGAGGCTGGAACAAGCACGACCGCTTGCGCGTATCGTTGGGTATGTTCAACGACGCGCAGCCAATTCTTCGGGCGGCTGAAGCCGCAGCGACAAAAGCACGAAGTCGGCGCAGCCGGCGACTAAAGTTGCGTCTGGAAAAGGCGCAAAGTCGGCCTTCGCCAACTCAATCCGTAGCGTCCGAAGGGGCGCTTCAGCGCGCTGAGTTTGTAGTGTCCGAAGGGACATTTTGTGCTTTTGTTATCGCGAATTTATTCGCCCCTGCTCTGGCTTTCTGCCTCCTCGCTTGTTTTTGCGTTTCTGTCCCCGCCCTATCCCAGCAAGCCGCGAAACCCCTGCCCATTGAGAGAGATGTCGAGCAGTCGGTTACTGTCTCCTATATACCCACAGGCTCGCCGAAGTCCATCGCTGTAGCGGGCACGTTCAACGGCTGGAATATCGCCGCCACTCCGCTTTCTCCTCAGCCCAACGGTCTGGCGTGGAGCGTGACGCTGCATCTTCCACCCGGCGTCTATCAGTACAAGTTTGTCGGGAACGGAACCCGCTGGCTGCTTCCGCAGGACGCCCCTCGCTGGAACGACGGTCAGGGCAAAATCAACGCGCTGCTGCTCGTCGCGCCTCCTGATTTCACCGATCATCCGGCAAAGATCGGGGACGGGCAGATCTGCGCATCCGGCGTGCTGCACCGCGTCTCCAGAGTCGTTCCCATCTCCACTGTCCGCAATGCCCGCTACATCGTCCGAACAGATCGCCTGCATTTCACCTTCACTCTCCGCACTCGCCATGACGACGTACAGGAAGCCTATATCAGAACCGCGGACTCACCACAGATGCCTGCTGCAGGACGCGGCGCGGCATCGGGCGTACCGATGAAACGGTATGCCGAAGATGCGCTCTTCGACTACTGGCAGGGAACCGTGCCCGCGCCGCTCAAAGGCGAGCCGCTGCAATACGCCTTTCTACTGAGTGATGGAGAAACAACTCGCCTCTACGATAGCCGGGATACGCTGTCGCAGCCGAACTCCAATACACTCTGGTTTCAGGTAAAACCTATGGACTTTCCGCCTTTCGAGACGCCCGACTGGGCGCGCGACGCCATTTTTTATCAGATTTTCCCGGACCGTTTCGCGAACGGCGACCCTGCGAACGACCCTTCCGACGTGCAGCGCTGGGGCGCAAAGCCGACGGCGTTCAATCGCATGGGAGGCGACATTGCCGGTATTCTGTCTCATTTTGAATACCTGCGCGACCTGGGAGTTAATGCGCTGTATCTCAATCCGATATTCTCGGCGCGCAGCAATCATGGCTACGATACGACCGACTACAAGAAGGTTGACCCGCGTTTCGGCACGACTGCCGCGTTAAAATCGCTGACTGCAAGGGCGCATCTGCACGACTGGCACATCCTTCTCGACGGCGTGTTCAATCATACCGGCGTGGACTTCGCGGGTTTCAAAAGTCTTCAGACGCAGGGGGCCAAATCGCCCTACCGCAACTGGTACTTCGTGCGCGGCTTTCCGGTCG
>JBBQPY010000294.1:0-2078 GCA_038216735.1 Chthonomonadales bacterium | reverse complement strand
GGTGGCAAACGGCAGGAACGGCGGCAACGCCAGCGAGAAAGACGGCACAAGGTCGGTGGTTCTGCCGCTTTTACTTACCGGCCAGTCAGCAGACGGGCAAAAATTTGTTATGCCGATGTGCAATGCAAATGACCCACTAGGATAGCACATTGGCGCAGGAACCGAAGAAGTAGACTATGGACACGTTTTCGTCAAGGTTATAGCGCCCCAGTTCAACGGCTTAAGTATGCGAAAGCGGCAGGACGCCATTTGGGAGGCGATCAACCGTCGTGGACCGGAGGCGCAGGCTGTTTCTCTCGTGCTCGCGTTCGGAACCGACGAAATCCGAAACGAGATAAGCGGTTCGAGACAAGAACCGCTATGCTGAAATAGTCACGCTTCCTATACTTTATGTCTGTGCTCGCCAACCTCGTCGGCAGCGCGATCCTTTGAATGCTGTTGGACTCGACAGGAGAATAAGATGCCAACGAAACCAGAAGACGGCATGGCCAGTCTGTTTGCGAATTTGGAGAATATGACCGGAAAGTCGATCGATGCGTGGGTTGTGATCGGGCGCGGAACCGGTGTCGCCAAGCATAAAGAATTGGTTGCGCTTTTGAAGAGCGAACATGGACTAACGCATGGCTATGCGCATCAGATCGCTCTGCGCTCCCTGACGGCAGATGACGCACCCAAAGTGGGAAGTGAAGAACTGGTTGAGTTACAGTATTCGGGATCGAAAGCGCCGCTCAAACCGATCTACGACGCCCTTAAGCAGGCGGCGCTGTCTTTTGGCAGCGATGTTGAATTCTCGCCGAAGAAGGGGTATGTGAGTCTGAGGCGAAACAAGCAGTTTGCGATGATTCAGCCATCCACTGCGAACCGTCTGGACGTTGGCTTGATACTGAAGAATACGACTCTCGATGACAGGCTGGAGCTTTCTGGCAGTTTCAATACCATGTTCAGTCATCGAATTCGAATCGGTAAAGTCACCGATGTCGATGAAACGGTGATCGGCTGGCTTCGGAAAGCGTACGACTCAGCTTGACCACGAAGTTCGCATGCCTGGTCGATCGACAAACTGGTGATCGGCATACTGTAGAAACAGATTCGGTGTAGTTTTTGGTATAATTCCCTACAGACAATCAGGGCATGGATTGAATGGATTGAAGCGCCGTGCGGAGAAAGCGTTTCCGGCAGAGCGGCGCACTGCATCTACCAGCTCGCGAATCACGATCGAGAACGTTCGCGATCAGGGAAATCAACAGAAATCTTTTTTTGATAATAGTGCAGTGCCTACCCTGAGGAACTCATTCCAATCTGCCGATACTAATACCAGAACGATGATGTAAAAGGCAAACCCATAGAAATGTGGGGACGCAAAGCCATGGGCCTAAAAGAATCAGGCGCATAATCGAGAGGTAGTGACCAGCTGGAAGCGGCTGATTTCTCTTACGATTGCGGTTCTAATGGCTGCCAGGTTGTCGTCCTCGACGTAGGGCAATACTTTCCGGTGTTGTTTTTACCGAGTAGGAGACAAAAAGAGATGCAGATTTCCAACGAAGAGGTCAGCAGAATGCTGGCATTCATCCCTCGCGAGCGCAGCGGGCGTAGTTCTACCATTCTCACACTTGATACAGCAGGTTCGGATACAAAGGCGGCTCATGTCGAGGTATCTCCGTCTGCGCAGGAGATCCATCAGATACGCCAGTATATTGATCAGCTGCCCGATACGCGCACGGACCGTGTTCAGGAACTGAAAGCTCAAATTGAAAATGGCACGTATCAGGTCAGCGGCAACGATGTAGCCGATTTGATCATCCGTCGCGCTCTTGCCGACAATACGGCGCTCTAAATCTCGAGCCTGACACGATCGATTACGATAAGGTACAATAAAGCAGCCCTTTCTATTCCAGGAGGGGCTGCTTTAATGTCGGCCGGCAGGCGAGCTGCGCATTGTGGTCTTCCCCCGAATAGCTGGAGGATAAGTTAAGCGGTACACTGGCTTCATGTTCTCACCAAGGAGATGAAGACCGATGAGTGACCGCAGAGTATTTACCGAAGAATTCAAACGCGAAGCCGTGCGTCTGGCAAAGCAG
>JBBQPY010000293.1:0-2526 GCA_038216735.1 Chthonomonadales bacterium | reverse complement strand
AACTGAATAGTGACGATTGCTCTGCCTTCGCCGCCGCGTACCCCCGGCCGCTCGATGCCAGGAGAACGTGACGACGAGTTTGGGATGAGAAGAAAGCCCTTCAATCACCCGGACACGCCGCCGCTCCTGACTGTCAGCCGCCGCGACGTTGTCACACCTTTGGCGAGGAGAGTACAGCGATGAAAAGCTACAGTATCACAGCGATCCGCAATGTCGGGTTATTCGGGCACCAGGGGAGCGGCAAAACCTCACTTGCTGAGGCGATGCTCTACACTTCTGGTGCCATCGAACGCCTTGGACGCGCTGATGATGGAACAGCAACCTGCGATTTCGACCCTGAAGAGCAGAAGCGACGCATCAGCATCAATGCCGCGCTTGCCCCCTGTGAATGGCATGACACAAAGATCAATATCGTCGACGCCCCCGGGTATCTAGACTTTGTCGATGAGGTGCGCGGCGCGATGCATGTTGTCGAAGCCGCGATTCTGGTGACGCCCGCGCAGGGTGAACCGGAAGTCGGATTCGAGATTGCCTGGGAACTTGCTGCTGCCCGCGACCTGCCCCGCGCCGTTTTTGTGAACAAAATGGACCGCGAGAACGCCGACTATGATGGGCTGATACAATCTTTGCGACGGCGCTACGGTAACGCGATCGCCCCTTTTCAACTGCCCGTCGGGAGCGCAGAAAAGTTCATCGGCGTGATCGACCTGGTCGAGATGAAGGCATTCATCGGAACTGGAAACGATGTCGAATGTTCGCCGATTCCTGCCGAGTGCATGGAAGAGGCATCTCGGTATCGTGAACTGCTCGTCGAGTCCGCCGCCGAAGGCGACGACGTGCTGATCGAAAAATTTCTTAATGGAGACGAATTGACGCATGACGAGGTCGTGCGCGGCTTGCATGAAGGCATTGACGCGGGCAAAGTAGTGCCGGTGCTGTGCGGCTCCGCGCTCAAAGACATCGGAATGACGGACCTTCTCGACATCATCGTCCATGAGTTTCCGAATCCGACCGAAGTCGGCGTTATTCATGGCGTGCATCCGCAGACCAGTAAAGAAGAAAAGCGTGACGCCACCGACACCGCACCTGCTTCGGCGCTGATTTTTAAGACGACCGCAGATCCATTTCTCGGCACTCTGAACTATTTTCGCGTGATGTCGGGCGTGCTCAAGTCCGGTTCAACGCTGTTGAATGCCTCACGGGGCAGAGAAGAGCGCGTGGGGCAGATTTACTTCGCACGCGGCAAGCAGCAGGAATCGACTCCTGAGATACATGCGGGCGACATCGGCATAACCGCCAAACTAGCCGACACGCGCACCGGCGATACGCTTTGCGATCCGGCCAGACCGATCGTTCTCGACAGTATCACTTACGAGGAACCGATTTTCGAGCAGGCGATTGCGGCAAAAACGAAGGTCGATGAGGACAAGTTGGGTCCGGCATTGCAGCGGGTTGCGCTTTCTGATCCTTCGTTCCGCTTCCATCGTGAGCCGGAAACCGGGCAGACCATCGTGTGCGGAGCAGGGGAAACGCACCTTGCAATCGCTGCCGAACGACTGAAGAAGTTCGGCGCAAATGTCGAATTCATCGAGCGCAAAGTTCCGTATCGAGAGACCGTTTCGATGCGTGCCGAGGGCCAGGGCAAACATAAAAAGCAGACCGGCGGGCGCGGGCAGTTCGGCGATTGTCACATTCGCATGGAGCCGAATCGCGGAGCAGGTTTCGAGTTTGTGGATGGGACTGTTGGCGGTTCCATACCGCGGAACTTCATTCCCGCTGTTGAAAAGGGCGTTCGTCAGGCATTGGAATCCGGTATACTCGCTGGCTGTCCAGTAGTCGACGTTAAGGTCACCGTTTACGACGGCTCATCTCACGATGTGGATTCGTCAGAAGCCGCTTTTATAATGGCAGGTATCGCGGCGGTACATAATGTTGCTCCGCAGGCGAAACCGGTACTGCTCGAACCGGTTTTGAATGTCGACATTTCGATACCTGAAGCCTTGCTCGGCGACGTGATGAGCGATTTGAGCGGCAAACGGGGGCGGATCGTTGGCACGGAGGCGCAGGGTAACGGCTCTGTGCATTTGAAAGCGCTGGTTCCGCAGGGCGAAATGCTGCGCTATGCAATCGATCTGCGATCGATTACGCGTGGGCGGGGCAGTTTCCACACCACGCCTGCACATTATGAAGAGGCTCCGGCGTCGATATCGCAGACGATCATCACGAATCACAATCAAGCGCGTGCGGCAGGCGAGCATTAGGCTACTGCAATAAAGTTAGTCGTTTGGTATTTATAATGGCGCTGCTTACAGTGCCCTAATCCCAACCCCTCTTCCCGGAAGTTCGGGAAGAGGGGAGAGAAGCGTACTATTGAATGGCTCCAGTGTTGACGTTTAGATAAATCTGACGAGATAGTTAATCTCAGCACAATAGTCCCAAACCGATTTATTGATGAGTCGGGTGCGCCGCTTCCGCTGTCACGGGTCATCAATAATTGCGTCGAAAACCGACGATCTACGTGTAGAA
>JBBQPY010000292.1:0-2589 GCA_038216735.1 Chthonomonadales bacterium | reverse complement strand
TAAAAAACAACTTGAAGAAATTATGGTGGAAGCACAACGTTTATGAGCGCGACGATATGGAAGGCATCGACACGGCTATCCTGATGAACCGCTTCGTCTGGAAACATTCCGGACATGAGGACACGTTCGTAGATCCGCTTGTGGACTGCAAGACCTGTAAGGGACGCTTTCGTGCCGATAAACTCGGCGAGGCGCAGTGCCTGAAGCATCCGAAACTGAAACCCGGCGATTGCGAGGGCGAACTTACCGAGCCCCGCGCCTTCAACATGATGTTTCGTACGACCGTCGGTCCGGTGGCGGACAACGAATCATTCGCCTATCTGCGCCCTGAGACGGCACAGGGCATCTTCGTGAACTTCAAAAACGTACTGGACTCGACGAACCGCAAACTGCCTTTCGGTATCGCGCAGATCGGCAAGGCATTCCGCAATGAGATCACTCCACGCAATTTCGTGTTTCGCGTGCGTGAATTCGAGCAGATGGAGATCGAGTATTTCGTGCGTCCCGGTGAAGATGAGGCGGTGCACGATCGGTTCATCGAAGATCATGTTGATTGGTGGGTTGAAGAGTGCGGACTGAGCCGCGAGAAGCTGTCGCTCTATGAGGTTCCGGAAAAAGAGCTCGCGCACTACTCTAAGCGCACGGTGGACTTGATGTACCAATTTCCGATCGGCGTCGAGGAGCTGGAGGGCATCGCCAACCGCACCGACTTCGATCTCGGCTCACACTCCCGCGAGCAGGACAAACTGGGTTTGACCGCGCACGTCCAGCCCAATGAAAACTCGAACGAGCGCCTAACCTATTTCGACCAGCCGAACAACAAACATATCGTGCCCTTCGTGATCGAGCCATCGGCAGGAGTCGATCGCGGGATACTGGCGATACTCACGGAGGCATACAACGAGGAGACTCTTGAGAATGGCGAGGTGCGTACGGTGCTGCGCTTGAAGCCCGCGCTCGCCCCGATCAAGGTCGCAGTGCTGCCGTTGAAGAAGAACGAGCCAGCGATCGTCGAGACTGCAAAAGCGATCAAAAACAGCCTCCAGGCGACCGGCGAGATGCGTGCCGTTTATGACGATTCGGCAGGAATTGGAAAGCTCTATCGGCGGCAGGACGAGGTGGGCACGCCGTTCTGCGTAACGGTCGATTTCGACACGCTCGGTCGTGGCGACGATCCAAGCTTGAAAGACACGGTGACGCTCCGCGATCGCGACACAATGCAGCAGATACGTCTCCCGATCTCCGAACTCGCCGCCTACGTCCGTGCCCGCATCTAGCACGCCCTCACTCCCAGCCCCTCTCCCTGCCCTCCGTGCCTCATTAGGGAGAGGGGGCATAATGCGTTTAGTGCTGATGGAGCTGCTATGAAATCAGAATTCATTTACGAAACGGCGGCGTTCCCGTCCTGCCACGCCTCAACGATCGAAGAGATAAATATCGAAGAGACCAATGTGGCACGAATCGGGAGAAAAAACGCGCTGATTGCGGCGTGGTTCGGCGGGCAGGACGAGGGCATGCCCGATGTCGGCATCTGGACGTCACGGCATGTCGAAGGCAGTTGGTCTGCGCCCGTCGAAGTTGTCAATGGTATTCAAGAAGATGGAAGTCGGTTTCCCTGCTGGAATCCGGTTCTGTTTCAGCCGCTTCAGCCAGCGGATGCGCCGCTGATCTTGTTCTACAAGGTCGGTCCGAACCCACGCGACTGGTGGGGGATGCGCATAACCTCCTCCGATGGCGGCATGACCTGGTCTCCGCCACAGCGTTTGACGGATGGAATCCTCGGTCCGATCAAAAATAAGCCAGTTCAACTGGCCGACGGCACGATCCTCTGCCCTTCAAGCGATGAAAAGGGCGGCTGGCGGGTACATCTCGAGCGCACTCGCGACGCAGGCGCTGTCTGGCAAATTATCGGTCCGCTCAATGACGGAATAGAAATCGGCGCAATCCAGCCGTCCATTCTGCCCTACCCTTCTGGCAGGATGCAGCTGCTCTGCCGCAGCCAGCAGGGCGTCATCGTGCAGTGCTGGTCGGACGATGAGGGCGCTACGTGGAGCCGGATGCAGGCGACCACGCTGCCGAACCCGAATAGCGGCACAGATGCCGTTATGCTGCAGGACGGTCGGGCACTACTCGTCTACAATCACAGCACAACCGAGCGATACCCTCTGAACGTCGCGCTTTCGACGGATGGCGAGGTGTGGCAAAACGTGCTGACACTGGAAGATCAGCCCGGCGAGTACTCCTATCCGGCGGTAATCCAGACTTCCGACGGTACTATCCACATTACCTACACCTGGCACCGCAAGCGCATCCGCCATGTCGCGCTCGAACCGGGCGAACTATCTTTCTCAGTCTCCTCCTAGGTTTCCTCTGGTAGGCTATCGAGCGTCTGCAGCGGTATTTGACTATGTGCTCTGAGTCATTGGCTGTAACCATCCCGTCGTAAGCTCCGTCGAAGACGCACTCATATCCATTGAGAAACGCTACTGTTCTGGAGGAAACACCATGACTGTTCTGACTCCATACCTGCTCACACTGCTGATGCTCGGATCGTCACAGTTCCAGCTTGATACCAAACTCACCAGCCCT
>JBBQPY010000291.1:0-2598 GCA_038216735.1 Chthonomonadales bacterium | reverse complement strand
GCCTGTTTGCACCAGCAACCCGCGCGCCACAAGCTGACGCAGATACGAGCGCGCAATCCCATGGCGATCCAGTTCACGTGCTCGCAGTGTTTTCATGGTGGACGCGAGCTGAAGCAGTTGCTCTTCTCGTTTTGTGTTGATCGTAGGTTCCATGACGCTATCCGAGTACGAATTACAAAATGATGTGTCTTGTATATTTTACCTGACATTCTGTAGAGACCGCAAGGAAAATTCTACTTTCTACGAAATGTCAGGCAAAGAGAAGATCCAGTAGTTTATTGTAGCAGTCTCACTGAGAGCTTCGATTTCACAAATACCGTTTGGCACGGGCGCATAGTGAAAAAGACTTAGATTCAGCTACGGCTCATAAAGGACGTTATGTGCCAGACTCGCCTACCGAATATCGCCCAACATAACCCTTTTGTAAGTGGCTGTTCTACGAAGAGTCTCTAACTTCGCTCCAGCCTTCTGTGGGCGACCAGAGAAGGCTGAAGGCGCGGTTTTCCGCCAGTGCAAGCAGAGGTGGCTGCAAGAAGGCCCGGATCTGCTGGATCACAGGATGCAATTCGGCGGTGCCTTTGCGGAGGGCAGCTTTTCCAAGGAAGCCACTCCATTGGCGCCGCTTGAGGACATCGTCCGCAAACTCTGCCGTCAGTGCCAGTGGAAGTCCATCCGGAGGGAACTCCGTTTGTCTACGCGTGAATGTCGCCTGCAACGCTCCGGAAAGCAACTCGCCAGAAAAGCAACAGGTCCGACTGAGATACCAGAGATCGTAGAAGTCTTTCATGCGTGTATTGGTCATGCCCAGGCTGACCAGCGCCTGGCACTTCTCCGCGATGGCTGTCTCCCGTCGATAGGCACGCAGGCGAGGAGAGGGCTTCCCCAGAAGGACCGGCAGCTCGACTTCTTGCGCTGGTGGTGAGACCGCCTCGCCAAACGCAATATCAATTTCCAGACGCAGACGGGCTGTCGAAAGCGTCGCCGCCATCTCCAGATGCAGCCCCTGGTAGATTCGGCCCTCCCCACGCTCCTCAATGTTGAGCGTCTCCGATAGGAACACGACTCCGTCCTCTTCGACGGTCTGCGCGCACACCGCAATCAGTATCTGCCGCAGCGCCTTCGGGGAACTGTCACCGGTAGCCATCAGATCGATATCTCGCGTCGCTCGGTGTGGCTCAGCATCCCAGAGGGTAAAGAGGGTAGCTCCTCGCAGAATGAATCGATCCCGATACGGGGAGAGGCTCAGGCGATAGAGAAAGCGTTCGTTGAGATAGCGCACCAGAACCAGAGCCACATCGTCTCCGTTTGCTTTGGCATGGTTTCGCAATTTCTGCTGCAGGGAGGCGCCGGGATTGCGTTCTCCCTGACGCTTCTTCGGCTCGGCCTCGTTGTCGCTCATGTCGTGATGCTCTCCAGATAGGGACGCATGACGTTGGCGACCCGGCATATTTTAGCATAATGCCAGAGCTCATCAATGGTGACACGCCGTTTGTTCCAGCAGTCTCGGAGCGCTTCGATGGCGACATCCAGACCGATCTTGTTGCGGAACTTGAAGCAATCGGCAACGGTCTTGGCCGGACTGTAGATACGCACGACGGCGCTCCCGATCCGATGTGCTTCGATCCCGGCTGTCAGGGCCTCACTGGAGAGATGGACGGCTCGAATGGGTGGGTAGTCCAGACAAGGGGTGTTTGCGCGCAGGGGCAGAGCGACCCAGACCTGGTGGGGAAGCTGGGTCGTCAGCCCGTGGAACTGTAGCGCCGACAGCAGGCAGATAACCCCGGTGGGCAGGCGCAGCGCGACCTCGGCCAATGTTGCGTTCTCATCGAGGGGCGCTTCGGCAGGCAGATAGACGCCGCGCCCGGAGCGCAGGAGCAATCCCTGTTCATAAAGCCGCTGCAAATGGGTTGGTGAGATGCCCCGCGCCGCCAGATCGCGGGCGCGGATCATCCCGGTATCGTGTACGATCTTCAGGACCTGTTGTGCTGTCGTCTGTGTCATATCCGAAATCCTTGTATTCTGCATACATTATACATGATATTCGGAACAAGTGCGAGGACGAGCCGTCGCGTCTGAACCCGGCGTATCCGTACTCTACCCATCGCCTCTAAATCACGGGTTTAGGGGCCGAAGAATTTTAATGCTCGCTTTCTTTAGTGACTCGCCTGGCTCCTGATTCGCCTCGTCAGAGCCGGATGTAGTCGACCGCGTTGTCGTCGAGGTTCTCTTTCGTACGCCAGTATCGCTCGGTCGTGCGCGGATCCGCGTGTCCAGCGGCCACCTGCACCTTATGAAGTGGCGCGCCTCCGTCAAGGGCGAGCGTAATGAAGGTGTGGCGGGTGGAGTGAGGGGTGATGTGTGCGGCGATGCCCGCCCCCTTTACGCGCCGCTCCACGATCTTCCATATCGCCTTCTCGGAAAGCGCTTTCTGGCCCTTATCTCTTACATTATTAACGAGTTGTGCTAGTTTTGGCTGAGCAGGATACGGCAGAGCGAATGTGCAACGCCTCATCTGGAAGCACCTACTTTCAGAGGAGGAAAACGATGCTAGCTCACCCTGCCGTAAGCTTATTATCTCATAATTTCAGCCGAGAAGAC
>JBBQPY010000290.1:0-2605 GCA_038216735.1 Chthonomonadales bacterium | reverse complement strand
CTTCTTTCATGTTTTTCTGGTAGGTCGCGGCTATTTCCTGCTGTCTTCGATCCAGTTCGCTGCTGAGCGTCTTCGTATGCAGTTCGAAACGGGATTTCGTGTCAGCCTGCGCTTTGATATAGCCTTCCTGTTTTTTCTTATCAGCATCGGTAACGTTGGCTAAAATGGTGCTCTGAAGGCGCTGTGCATCTTCGATTAGCCCATTACTCTGAGCGATCAGTTTTGCTTTAGTATCTTTTTCGGTAGGCGAAAGACCAGGTCCCCCGGCATTTTCCTTCAGCGTCAAATCGACAAGAGTCTTCTGATCCGCCTCTGGAAGCAACTGGTTCGAATCGAAGACACGCGCTTCGACTTCGAGCATATCTTTTTTCTTTGCTACCTCCTCGCGAAAAGTTTTCTGGGGTATATATTCGCTTGCCAATCGTCCCATGTCGACGTTGGCGAAATGAAGTCCCGCGTTTTTATCCTGACCTCTTGCTCCGGTTAGCGAAATGGTAATACAGAGCACAATGGCGGCAAGCACGATTGCTCTGAGACCGCGTGGTGTTTCCGACATCGGTTCAATTCCTTTCCTTACAAGGACAATACAAGGACAATTCGTAACAATACAAATCATGACAATCGTTTCGGAGATATTATCTCTCTATGTCGATTCTGGTACAGACTTGTTTCAACTCGCTTTGCAATTCCATAGAGGTGATGCAGGCACTGCCGTCTCATTTAAGGCCCAGTAGCTTATTGTCATTTAACCCTACATTATAGCAGACCTATCCGTCTACTGCAAATCGCGTACATCGCGTGGATCGACATGAGTGACATTTGTTGACTGAGAAAGGACAGTGAGAAAGGACAAACACTCAGGATGGTGAACGATTTACTCTGTTGAGAAGGGATTGGACGCGCATTACAGGGCGCGGTAAGCAGCGCCCCAACAATGTACTTCGAAAAAGAGCTTTAGAACGTTTGCCCGATACTGAAGTGCGTGCGCCCGCCCTCGTCGCCATAACCGTAGTCGAGGCGCAGTTGTCCGATCGGCGTCACGACCCGTATACCCATTCCGACGCTGGCATGGAGTTTGAAGCCGCCCTGCTCGAATCCCAGCACATGAACATTACTGTAGCTGCCGCCCCAGGCGTCCCCGAAATCGGTAAACAGCACTCCTTTGAGTTTGTTCGCCAGAGGCTGTCGCAGTTCGATCGAGCCAAGGATTCTATTGCTGCCCCAGAATCGATCGTCACGATAGCCGCGCAGGCTTTCGCCACCGCCAAGAAAGAACTGCTCGAAAAAGGGCAGGGTGCCCGTCGAGCCGCCGAGCAGCAGTCGTACACCCACCGAGGAGCGGCTGTCATCCGGCTTGATACGTTTCTTGCCGGTAAGATTGAAAAACTGCCGTAGGTCGACATCGGTTTTGGCGAAATTGACATTGCCGAAGATGCCCGGTATGCCCAGCCCGGAGAGCGTGCGGGGAGCTTTCAGGTTCGCAGTCCCGAGCTGCACGTTTATCGTCTGGAAGCCGCCGCTGACCGGATCGAGATTGAAGTCGCGGGTGCTGTGCTGGAGACTGGTGGCAACCACGAAAATCGGACCGTTGTTGATGATCTGGGTGTCTTCGATCGGCAGGTTGAGTGAATCGGTGCGGACATCCTCCGCGCGCAGACTGACGCCAGCGATGTAGGAGTTATTGCGGAACGGGCGGCTGAGAGCAAGCGTCGCGCCAGTGCGCTGCTCATTGTAGCGGCTGCCATTTCCCAGCGTTCCCTGATCAGGCTGTGGGTTGCGGAAACTGTTCGAGAAGCGATACACGGTTTTGTCGTACAGCTGAATGTTGAGCCCCGTATGATATTTGTCGAGATAGGGTTCGTTAAAGCCGAGTTCGATGCTGCTGCGACCGGTAACTCCTCCGACCTCCCCGCGCAGGTTCACCGCCTGCCCGCGTCCATGAAAGTTCGTTTCGATAATCTCGGCGAAACCAACGAGCTGCGATCGGTTGCTGTAGCCCGCACCGGCAGTCACCGTGCCTGTGCGCTTCTCGACGACGTTGATGGTCAGCCCGACATGGGTCGCATCGATCTGATTGTCCGCCAGGGCTACATCGTCGAAAAGGTCGAGATTATGCAGCCGTCGCTGATCCTCGCGGAGAACAGCGGAGTTGAAGTAGTCGCCGACTTTCGTGTTCATCTCGCGCAGGATCACACGCTTCTGGGTCTTTTTGTTGCCGCTAATCTTGATCTGTCCGACGCGAGTGACCTGGATGACAACGATAAACTTACCGGTGGCATCGATTCCAGATTCCTGCGGAAAGACGGCGATGTAGCCGCGGCGACTGTACAGGGCTGAAATCTCGGCGACGTCGCGGTTGAACTGAAGCACGCTGTAAACGGAGCCTTTTTTGAGGTGCAGCAGCGCCGACACCTCCTCAGCTTTTATCGGTCCGGTGCCAGTGAGTTCGACGGAGGTGATCGTCGGGTTCTCATCGACTTCGATCGTTACCTCACATTGCCCGTTCTGTTCTCTGGCGCTGACCTTTACCGCATCTTCTTCCTTGAGGCTGTTGATGCCGAATAACTGTGTCGCGTACAGATTCGCCTGCATGTCGTTCAGCGTT
>JBBQPY010000289.1:0-2730 GCA_038216735.1 Chthonomonadales bacterium | reverse complement strand
CCTGCGCGTGCGTGCCGGGTACGCGGAAAATCCCCGGGTCGTGCCAGAGGTGCCAAAATCGAGAAGGCACCGCGCTACAAAGTCGTTTTCAAGGACACACAGAAGGCAGAAATGACCAAACTGATTGTCTAAACGTCAATTATTATACTTCAGTATAATAATGACAGCGGTTGGCGGGGAGACGGATCATGGGTTCATCGCGCCGCAGTTTAACGCAATCCTGGAAAATTGCCGCCCATTTTCATTCAGTCTCGTTCTCATTCGCCCTGCAGTAGCCAGTTAAGCCAGCAGCTTGACAGTGCGTTTTTCGAGTGCGCTGAGGAGCGCGGTATCGACGATCTGCTGCCCGATCCGACACAGCGCGGGCGAGAGCGGTCCCGTGACAGGCTCACCTGTGGCGAGACAGTGCAGCAGATACTGGATTGGGTTTTGGTGTGGCGCAGCGATTTCATCGACCGGCAGAACAGCGCCTTCCGGCTGCTCGCGGGTCTGAAGGCGGATCGTCGGCTCGTAGTCATAGCTGCTGATCGTACCGAGCGAGCCGACCACCACGAAGCCGCATTTGGGCTGCGGTTGATGCGTCCAAGGATCAGTGAATGTACCCCAGCGTGTCTCATATTTCGAGAGCCCTGTCGCATAGCGCGCGATCGTAATGCTGTGCTCGTCGACTTCCAGACCCGGCAGCTCATCGCGCACCGCTGTCACCTCGATCGGTTTTTTACCATTGTGGAGCCAGGTGCCGAGCGTCACTCCATAGCCGAGGTAGTCGAGCAATGAACCACCCCCACTTCCGCGCTGATACCACCAGCTTTCCGATTTCTGACGTGCCGCTTCCTCCGCGCTGATCTCTACTTTATCGGCGATATGGCGCAGCGGACCCCGGTTGCCATCGTAATAATGGACTTCTAGCACCTCTCCGATCTCGCCGGCATCGATCAGCCGTTTTGTTGTGATATGGGGCGGATACCAGGCGAGCGGCCAGTTAATCACGAGCGTCCGATTGGTCGCCGCCACCGCAGCTATCATGCGATCGGCATCAGCGAGCGAAGACGCCATCGGCTTTTCGAGCAGTATATGTGTGCCATAAGGCGAGATCTTCTCCACGTACTCGCCATGCTCGGCGGTCTTCGGGCAGAGAATTACGATGTCCGGCTGCGTCTTTTCTATGCACGTGCGATAGTCGGTGAAATGCCGCTCCTGCGGAATACCTAATCGCTGTGCTGTGCTGGCCATACGTGACGGGTCGGCGTCGCAGATACCGACGATTTCTGCCTGTGGATGTTCTTTGCACTGCCGCAACAGGTCGCCCATATGCATGTGATCGAAATTGATTCCGGCGATCTTGAAGGTAGACTCAGTCAATAGCTTCTCCAAAGTTGTGTTCACTGGTATTTATTCACCCTCACCCCCAGAACCCTCTCCCGAAGCTTCGGGAGAGGGGAGTGAATGCAGATATTCCGCCTGCAAGTGCGAAACGGAAGGCAGAAATGGAAGGAAGGCTGAATAGTTACGATTTGAGCGTAGAAAAAGTATAATGCAATTTGTCCGATTCTGCCACCACAAGTAGGATCCAAAGTATGCAATAAGAAATCATTTTACCCTGCGCAACTCGCGAAGCTTCAGAATGGGCTTAAGGGTGAGGGCGCATCGAAAAGAGACCGTAATGAACGAAAACCGTGAGACCATTCAGCCGGATACCATTTCAGAACGCACGATAGATATGCTGACCTTTGGCGAGACGATGCTGCGACTGAACGCTCCGGGGTACAGTCGGCTGGAGGAGGCTCCGACGCTGGAGGTAAGAATCGGCGGCTCTGAATCCAATACGGCTGTCGCCCTCACGCGTCTTGGACTTACCGTTCACTGGTGGAGTCGACTGCCCGCGAACCCGCTCGGTCGCAAAATCGAGAACGAAATCCACCGCTGGGGCGTCGAAACTTCGGGTGTGATCTGGGACGAACGCGCGGGGTCACGCGCAGGTCTCTACTTCCTCGATTTTGCGGTCGCGCCGCGTGGAACCGAGGTGCTGTACGACCGAGCCGCTTCCGCTGCCAGCGAAATTTCTTCGGAAGACATCGACGAAACTGTAATCGCGAATGCCCGTCTGCTCCATTTGACAGGCATTACGCCTGCGCTGAGCGCGTCGTGCGCCGCTGCCACTGCACATGCGATTTCGGTCGCTCAGCGGGTCGGTACCCCCGTCACATTCGACGTCAACTACCGTTCGAAGCTCTGGGATGGCGCGACGGCGCGGCGTGTGCTGGAGCCGCTACTTTCGGGGATTGATCTGCTGATCCTGCCGTTGCCCGATGCTCAAGCCGTTTTTGGTATTTCTGCAAGCGGCGCCGAAGTCGCCAGGGAGCTGCGTGATCGACTCGGCGTGGGCGCTGTGGTTGTCACCTGCGGCGCGGACGGCACTGTTGCCTGTCATGCAAATGGCGATATGGTTTCCGCGCCGTATCCGAATTTCCCTCGCGAGGAGCCACTGTACCGGGTCGGCTCTGGCGATGCATTCAATGCGGGGTTACTGTTCGGCTTCCTGCAAAACGACCTCGCACTCGGGATGGAATACGGCGCGGCGATGGCAGCTCTGAAGCACACGATGCCTGGCGATCTGCTGCTCGCAACACGCGCCGAGATCGAGGCCGCACGTGTGGGCGACGCTGGCCACCTCCGTCGCTGATAGGGACATTATGTATGAAACACCTGTATGATGGTTGCGAGAAAGTT
>JBBQPY010000288.1:0-2763 GCA_038216735.1 Chthonomonadales bacterium | reverse complement strand
CGCGTCCCGTTTTTTTATTTTTTGGGGGGGGCTGGGGTACCCCGGCCACCACAAAAAAATAATGTATCGTTACTGCATTTTATATTATCGGACGTTTGTGATAAGCCTGAGCGGATGCAGCTTTTTCTGCGAGGATTTATTGTCTGAATAAAAGCTCAACTGACCAGATACTTTGTTCTTGCCACTTGTTTACAGAGCATCGATAGCGATAGTCAAGCCGATAGCGCTGATCAATCGGTGCAGGGTAAAATCATGCTATATAGCTTAAACTTTGTGGAAAAGGAGACACCTGAATGATAATCTTGAGACAGTTCTTCGGAAAAGAAAAGCCAGCGCCGACATTCGTTATTGCTGTCGCTGAGGAAATTGGCAGCGCGATAATACACCAAATCCCGGAAGATGGGATAGCGCCTACCTCGTGATGGCGCCGATGGAGAACTGAGCGGCGGCAGCGGCAATCAGAAGCTCGCGTACTATCGGCAGTTTAGATACCATCAATTCGCTGACAGCTTCATGTGCGACGATTTCACGAGTCAATCCCGCACCATAGTTGGTAACGATGCCGAGCGCAGCGTACTTCATCCCTGCTTCACGCGCGAATATCGCTTCTGGCAGGCCAGTCATACCGACGACATCCGCGCCCCAGGATGCATAAAGGCGAATTTCGGCTGGGCTCTCGAATCGGGGACCATCGCAGCACAGATAGGTGGCTTGAGGCAGAACTGCACATCCCCTTTCCAGTGCGACATCGAGTAAACTTTGCCTCAGCGATTCATCATAGGGCATCGAAAAATCCGTATGTTTCCAGTTAGCGCCTTTCAAGACAAATGTCAACTCACGAGCACGCGTCATATCGATAAAATCATCGAAGAGCACGAAACTGCCCGGGGCAAGCGATAACCGGAGAGATCCGACTGCATTCGAAGCATAAATGCTGCCGACACCGAGTTCTAGCAATGCGGCTATATTGGCACGATAGTCGATCTGATGTGGCGCCAACGAATGATCGCTGCCATGTCTCGAGAGAAAAAACAGCTTGTATGGCTCGACATAATTATTCGAAACACTGAGTACAGGTACAACGCCGAACTCGGTATCGACGCTAATCTCCTCAGCGAAGATTTCCGGGGGCAGACGTTCGAATCCCGTTCCACCGATAATCGCGATATTGTGACTGAGCATAGAATCTCCTGCAAAAACCACTCGCATCAAATACGATTGCTGAAATTCGGTTCCATGATGAGCGTGCCGACACATTGTTGACGAGGGGCGCGGCAAAGTGCTAAACTCGATCACAACCTCTAACTCGGCAACAATTTCGAAAAATCTTCCGCCGCTATCTTCGTAGCTCGATAGGAATCCTAGGATTAAAAGGTACCCTATAGTCGTTGCAAACTGCTATTCGCCCTGTGACCAAAACCCACGACGCTTTTCGTAACCTTTCCGTAACCTACCCGTTAGGCTGTCAATATGAGTGTAAACGAAACATCCATTCCCGAAATGAATCCGTTGTCCGCTCCGCACGACGGAAAAGATCTCACCGTAAAGATCGAAGGGATAGCGTACGCTCGCTACCCGATTCGAACACATGTGATCGGTCCTGAAGATCGCGTACTCGATATTACTCGCACTTATGCCGCCCCCCATCTGCGCAATGACGATGTGCTATGCCTCAGCGAAAAAATGGTTTCGATCACGCAGGGACGCGCATTTGCTGTCAAGGATATACATGCGGGGTTTATGGCGAGGCTCCTGTGTAGATTCGTCAAGAAGACCAAGCATGGGATCGGTCTCGGAAGTCCTGCAACGATGCAACTCGCTCTTCAGGAAGTGGGAACAGCGCGTATCCTGGTCGCCTCACTGGCGAGCGTTCTCACCAAGCCGTTCGGCGTTCGAGGCGTCTTCTATCACGTCGCGGGACGCCAGGCGGCAGCCATCGATGGTCCGACGCCCTACACACTTCCCCCCTACAATGAATATGCAAGTCTTGCTCCGGCAAACCCCGATCACGTGGCGAAAGAACTTGCTGGTACTCTTGGCTTTAAGGTAGCAATAATCGATGCCAACGATCTCGGCGTCGAAGTTCTCGGCGCCTCGGAAGGGCTCGATCGAAAGTTGATTCAGGCTGCTTTCCGGGATAATCCGCTGGGTCAAGGTTCAGAACAGACCCCGATGGCGATCGTCCGCAAAGTGTCGTGAACGCGCTTTCTTACTACTCCAACCTATGCGTCAATGCGACAATTGCACTATGCTGTGACAAATCGATATCCGCACCTACGTCCGCTCTGCGTGTTGCTGCTTTTCACCGTCGCGCTTTTGTATCCGCTGTTGTCGGGAAGAAGCCTGTACTGGGGCGATATACTGCTCTACTTCGATCCAATGTACCGTTTCGGTCGATCACGACTCATACAGGGGATCATACCGCTCTGGAATCCGGGACTACTGTGCGGACAGCCCTACGTCGGCAACCCTCAGATGAACGTTTTCTACCCGTTTTCTCTGCTGCTTGCGATCATGGAAGCGGATCGCTACATTGCCTTGAGTTGTGCCATCCATATTTCCCTTTCCGGCTGGTTCACGTACCGATACTTATGTCGGTGGACGCTGACGCGGAGCGCCGCACTACTCGGTGCGGTAACATTTATGGGGAGCAGTGCACTGGTGGGAAGGCTCCAGTTCCCGCCTATGATTTTCTCGGCCGCCTATCTGCCGCTTCTCCTGCAGTGTCTCGACCGATGTATAGACGCGCGCGAACGGCTGCAG
>JBBQPY010000287.1:0-2825 GCA_038216735.1 Chthonomonadales bacterium | reverse complement strand
ATGCCTTCGTGCTTTTGACACGGGGAGTGCGGTGAGAGCGAGCACAGGGACTGCAGCGCGATTGGTAACACAACCGCAACGCGGCACCCAAGCGCACCCGAACCGCCCCGCGCAAACACGATAATAATCCCAGGTCGGTATTCACACTCGATGTCACCCGGTGCTCAAAGCGCCGTCGTGCAGGACCCACATAAGACGCTAATTTAACTTTGATAGTCTGGTTGGCATGGTATCGATAACTCAACAAGAACAAAAGAATGAACCGGAAGGCAAATGCCTCCCGGTTCATTTCATTTCAAATAGCATATGGTTAGAACCATCATATTCCAACAAGACGTAGCCGATCACGATACCTTGATGAGCAATAATTCACCCTGCCTTCAGATTCGCACTGACTGGCAGAATATCTGCATTCACTCCCCATTTCCCCGAAGCTTCGGGAGCGGGGTTGAGGTGAAGGTAAATAGGTACCATTTTGATTTCATTCGGTTGATTTCATTATACACAATCCACGGCAACAAAATAGCAAGAACGGTCAAGCTGCGCTGCACAAAGACGGGTATCCTGTACTTATGAACGCCGATGACACAATAGACACATGCGATACGACATCTATTTCGCTGCTTAGAGCGGTAGAAAAGCGATTGGATCAAACGGAAAATGGCGGAGCAATGGCGGCGCAAATGTTCCTGAGCCGATTCCATTATCAGCGCGTTTTCCGTCAGGCGGTCGGTGAGACACCGGGGAACCTGCGTCGTCGTCTGCTGCTGGAACGCGCTGCCTGCGAACTGCGCAGCACGCCTATAGACATCACGACCCTTGCTTTCGAGACGAACTACCGGTCGCTGGAAGGATTTTCTCGCGCTTTTCGACGCGCTTACGGAATGTCGCCTAGCGCTTACCGGAGCGCAGCGCGACATATCCGCTTTCTGCCTGCTTGCAGCGGCGTTCATTACGATCCCCGAACACGGGGATTTCAGACTGCATTGCCTGGAGGGAGACGAAATATGGACTTGATCGATCGAATGCTGGAGACGGACTACGCGGTAAAACGTCGGCTGCTTGAGTGCGCACGTCTGCTGACCGATCGTCAGCTCGACGCGCCGCTGGCAATGCGGCACAATCTGGTGCGCTGGTCGGAACCTGCCAGTACGCTGCGCCACTCGCTCTGCTCTCTCGCAGGAACGGGAGATGGCTGGACGGATGTGATGTTCGATACCCTGAAGTGGAAGCCGCAGGACGACAGCTACCGTCAAATAAAGGGCAACACTGCTGACGCGATGATCGCGCATCTGGAGGGCAAGCACAAAGCTTTCCTGGAGTTCATCGCGAAGGTACAGACAGAAAATCTATGGGATCAGGAGTGGATCGATGATAGTTGTGATCAGCCGGAAACCTTTTCGATTGGCAGAGTGATCGAAGAGTCACTGACAGCCAGCATAGCATGCCGGACGATGCTCGAACGTCAGATGGCACAGATGGGATTCGATCTGTAGCCAGCTTATACGTCCTCCCCTCCGATGAGCTCGGCGCAAACGCTGAGCGGAGGGGAGGACGACTCGCAATAGAGGCGGATGTCCGAGTAATTCCGAACGGCATCGAGACCTTGAAATCGTGTGGGGAATCGGGTAGAATACACCTGTCTATATGGGAATGGAATATTCTACCGTGGTAAGGCGAACTACTGCATGGCATTGACCGATCTACCCCGGCTCGCAGATCAGCTCCCCGGCTTCGGAGAACTGGTACGACTGCTGGAGGCGGAAGGCGCTGCAAGCGCCGCCGAAATCGAGGGACTTGCCGGACCCGCCAAGGGATATGTCCTTGCGCGGCTTTTTGCACGTCTCGACCGTACCCTGCTCCTTGTCACTTACTCGCAGGAACAAGCTCAGCGACTGAGCGATGACCTCAACCGATTTGGCGTTTCGACAGAACGCATCTGCCTGCTGCCTTCCGCACAGAGTATGTTTCTTGCGGGCGATATCACCGACTATCGTGTGATCGGCGAGCGCGTCCGCGCTCTGACACTGCTCGCCAACTCCATAGAAACACCCGCAATTGTGATCGCGACCATCGAAGCCGTCCTGCAGCGCACCTCGCCTCCCGCCGACCTGCTCACACACCGCTTCACGCTCGAAGCCGAACAGACGATCGACTTCGATGGCGTCGTCACGCGCCTCGTCGATATGGGCTACGATTCCGCCAATACCGTCACACGTCCAGGCGAGTTCAGCCGACGCGGCGGCATTCTGGACGTCTATCCCAGTACGGCGGAAGCGCCGGTGCGCCTCGAGCTTTTCGGGGACGAGATCGAAAGTATCCGCATCTTCGATGTTTCCACACAGCGCAGTATCGGTAAGCAGGCGTTCGTCGATTTCGCTCCGGCACGCGAAGTTCTGCTCACGGAAGCGAATACCGAGGCGGCGCTAATCGAGATCGATGCCGCTTTCGCCGCCCGCAAAGCGCAGTTGGTGAAAGAGGGGACGCGCGAGGCGCGCGAGGCGATCGAGCGGCTGACAGATCAGGTCGAAAGAGATACCGCACTGCTCAGCCAGCAAGCCTATTTCGACGGAATGGAACAGTATCTGCACGCGCTCGTTCCACAGTCGGTTTGCGCCGCAGACTATCTGCCCGCCAACGCTGTTGTGATAATCGATGAGCCGAATCAGGTGAAGGACCACTGGGAGCGGTTATCCTCCGACCTGCGCGCGGCGCGGGAGCGACACTGGGAGCGCGGTGAAACTCTTGGCGGCACGATCAACAGCTGCGAATACGACACAGTGATTCAGAGCCTGGCGAAGCATCCCGCCGTCATTCTATCGCTG
>JBBQPY010000286.1:0-2860 GCA_038216735.1 Chthonomonadales bacterium | reverse complement strand
TCTGTGCCGCGAAAAGTCGGGCGGCATCACTATCACCGGTAAAGACAATCAGTGTGATCGGCGCGTTTGCTGTGGTTTTGGTGTCCTCCAGCAGGACATCCCCACGCTGTATTTGCGCCCAGCTTTTCGCGCAGGCAAGGCATCGCTCACAGCCACAGAAGAAGAACAGTGAGACCGGACGACCCCGAAACTCTGCCAGCGAACGCTTCTTGCCCGCCGTATCCATAAGCGTGATCGGCGCGGCGATCGACAGCGATTCTAGCTTGCTGGCAGCTTTTGACTCTGGCTGCTGAACGGTCGACAGTGCGGCTTTTGAGCCTGCCTTGTTTATACCTGTCTTGTTGACGATGGGTGTAAGTAAAAAAATGTGCTTTTCACCGCCGATCTGACCGATGCCGACGATCTGACCACGCGCATTGATCGTATACGCGAACTGCAGCACCCAGCCCGAACCGACCGGAAGCAGATCGTTGAGATCGATCGACTTACCGTTCTCCCAGAGGCAGGCGTGCATTCGCTGATGGGTAGTCGACGCAGTGCCAACGATCTGTCCAGCGTTATTAATGCTCCAGGCGGCGTACGGGTCCGAACCGAAGGTGCCAAGGTCGCGGATTTTGCCGTTCTCCCACAAACAGGCATGGGTCTCGTCCTCACTATCGCCAGCCCAGCCGACGATCTGACCGCGGTCATTGAGGGCACGGGCATTGCTGCTCGATCCGCCGGGCAGCAGTCCGAGGTCCTGCATTATGCCACCGTTCGATTGCGTTGGGAGAATACTCGAGGTCGGATTTTTTGCCGACTCCGACGCGCTAGCTGCTGTATTGCTGATTTCCCTGAAAAGGAACGCGTGGTTCTTGCCATTCGGGACGATATTGGCTGCTCCGACGACCTGCCCGGCTTTGTTGATTCCGTGTCCCGTGCTGAAATCGCCCTGTCCCAGCGTACCAAGATCGCGAGGTACAGCATTTCCCTGCCAAAGACAGGCATGAATCGAGCCATCGGACAGCGCTGCCTCCCCGACGATCCGCCCTGATTCGTCAAGCGCGCGAGCGACGCTGACTTTGCCGCCGAGCGCAGCGAGCGCACGTGGACTGTACGCTGCGCTGTTCGGCGCACCCCCAGACCAGACAAAAGCATGATTCCTGCCATCCGCGCTTTTTGCCAGCCCGACAACCTGCTTACGATTGTTGATCGCAGCGGCGTATGTTTCGGGATACGCCGGAGGCACGCTGAGATCGGTTCCTGTCTGATCGATCGATCGCCCATTTCCCCAGACAGCGGCTTTATAGGCATGGTTCGATGCAGCTCTCCAGCCCGCGACCGTGCCCGCCGCATTCAAGCCGAGCGGCAGATCCTCCAGACTTTCCGTGGTAATACCGAGATCCATTACCGAGTAGCGGGCGACTAATTTTCCGGCTGGCAACCCTGTAGGCTTTGTGGTGTTGCCTTTCGCCAGCTTCGAGGGTTTCGTCGTTTGGGAGTGGGGCGCGGGAGGTTTTTGTGCCAGCGTGGAGCCAGTTCCCGTTATCATTGCCAGCCAGACTGCTCCCACGCTGAGGGTCCGGAAACGCTTCGCGCCCCTATGGGAGTTGCGCGAAGCGTTCGCGGAAGCGGATGCAACAAGCAGCGCCGCTGCGAATGTGCGGGATATTCTTCCGTTACAGTCCTCTGGTACCCCCGCTGTGGCGTAGCAGTACCTGATTTCGCTCATAAGTCGCTTTCTCGTAGTGCGGTCTCGGGGGATATGTTGATCTCGGTCTCTACGCCCGTTTCTCGACCAGGATTAGCGCGGTAATGCCAGAGAATTGGTTCAGCCGTCGCTTTACCCTGTATGCCGTTCCGACCATCCTCTGAACCGCCCTTCAAAACTCCTGGACTATCCTGCGGAATATTTTCGATGATTTTGAGCAGCGTGTCACGATGCGGTGAGAGTTCGCAGGCAGGATCGGTGTTGGCAGCGTCGCCCGTCAGCAGTGCAGCCTGACAGCGACATCCCCCAAAATCGATGTCGCGCAGGGCACAGGACTGGCAGGGTTCGGGCATCCACTCGGTTCCACGAAACCGGTTGAACGCTTCTGATTCCGCCCATATCCATGCCAGCGCATGCTCTCGGACGCTGTCGAATCGCAGCGACTCGATTTCGCCCGCCGTCGGGCAGGGCAGAACCTCCCCGATCGGGTTGACCGTCAGGTATCGTTGTCCCCAACCGTTCATGCAGGGTTTCGGACGAGCGCCATGGTAGTCCGGCAGCACGTGCAGCAGCTCCATTTTGCCGCGCAGCCGCTCTTTTGCCGCGATCACGATCGCGTCCGCCGCCTCGATCTGCGCACGTGTCGGCAGCAGGGTCTCCTTGTTACGGAACGCCCAGCCATAGAACTGCGTGTTCGCGAGTTCGAGCCGATCGGCGCCGAGCTCTTCAGCGAGCGCGATGATTGCGGGAACGCGAGCGATGTTGGCGCGATGCAGAACCGTGTTGATCGTCAGCGGAAAGCCGAGTTCACGAATCATGATAGCCGCTTCGCGCTTGCGCTGGTGCGCGGCAAAACCGGCGATCGCGTTCGCGAGTTCCGCTTCATCTGCCTGAAAACTGATCTGAATGCTGTCGAGACCGGCGTCGCGCAGCGCCTCGGCGCGGCCGCGCGTCAGTCCGATGGCGCTTGTGATCAGGTTCGTATAGAGACCCGTTTCGCGGGCACAGGCGACGAGTTCGGGCAGATCGGGACGCAGCAGCGGCTCCCCGCCGGAGAAGAGAGCATGCAATACGCCGAGTTCACTGGCCTCGACCAGTACACGCTTCCATTCTTCTGTCGTAAGCTCGCGATTCGTGTCTGGATAGCGAGTCGGGTTGGAGCAGTAGGGG
>JBBQPY010000285.1:0-2908 GCA_038216735.1 Chthonomonadales bacterium | reverse complement strand
GAGGCTGGCCTTGGTCCGCCAGCATCCGGTAGTGCATTACCAGCGCGGCGATCAGCAGCAGACACACTAGCAGGAATCCGGCGTATATGAACTTGATGCTTGGCCGTACCACTTCAACCGGCCCAGCATCGGATATGTTTTTGTCCACGGCTGGACTATTGTAGCGCGACTTAGTCTGCTCTCCGGAAGACTCGAGTCGTGACGACGCCGCTGCCGGCCACGGGTTTCGGTAAGTCTATTGGACCCCAGGTCACCGAACGGGCCCCCTCGTCAAACCAGCGCAGGATTCTCCGCTGCCCTCGTTCGTCTGTCGTCATGGCTGCAATGTCGAATGCATAGCCCGCGTCCGACACTTCGCCGAATTTACACGCTTGCTGCCAGCGGTTATCCGATACCGTGACGCAGCGACCCTGTGGCCACCAGCCGGAGGAGTCTGCCCGCCGTGCAAACAGCCAGAGACACGCACCTGAGGGCAGATCCGCGCGTCCCTGCACGATCGCAGTCTCATCGACCACACTGTTTTGCGGTGGCAGGTCGATCTGGATCAAATACCGCTCCCTTGGTGACAGACCGCTGCGAACGGCTGCGCGGGATTTGCGAAGGAGCGCGCGGACTTGCTGCGGCATCGAACTCATTAGAATCTCCCGCCAGATATAGCGCGAAAGGCGCTTGCGATTGTAGGACTGAAGCCACCAGCCATCGCCGAATGGATCAAAAACGGGTGCCGTTGTACGTCGAAAGAAAGCAGTGCGTTCCACCACTTCGATTAACTCAAACATCTTGTCGGCACAGAGGAAGCGGTAGAGTTGGTTGATTGTGCGGATGTGAATGTCATCCAGTATCAACAGGCCATCGCTGGCGATGTGCGGATACAGGTAATAGTATTCCAGTTGTGGAAAAGGAAACGCGTGAGGGCCGTCGATTAGAACAGCCTGAAGGGGCCTCTCGAACGCCCGTCCAGGAAGAGTCCGTTGGGTAGGTCCTTCAACGAACTCTGTATTCTCTTTTCGAAGCAATATTGATGATTTTAGGCGCGTAATGATGCTGTTGTCGCCTTCGATTGCAAATGCAGTGTGGTGGGCGCTCAATTGCGAAAACAGTAAAGTGCTGCCGCCCGCCCCGGTTTCCGCGGACTACAGTAAATCACGCAAGCCTAGCCTTAGCCCAGCCAGGTGTTGAACCAGAGCGCGGAGCACTTTGGGTGACATACCATCCCCAGGGTTCAGTTCCCCGGCTGCATCGAGAATGTCAGCCAGTAGGTCGGCATCGATTTGTGCCACAAACCTATCGTAGTGGTTGCGTGTGGCCGCTGGTTTGCAGAAATACCACAAATTTATCTATGTCGATTCGCCGCGGAAGATTGCCGTACGTGACAAGCCGTTTCTCATCGCCCAAACACTCCAGACAAACCACTGCGCACGGAGCGGCCCTCACGGAGGGTGAATAACGTTCCGAGAAGTTCTGAACCCCAGTGTGCAAAAACAGAATACCCGGTTTCCGCTCGCGCAGAATCGCCTGAATCGGATACTCCAACGGATAGTGGCTGATGTCCAGCCCGACCACGCCGCAGTCCGTCCCCGCCAGCAGATCGAGCGTCTTCCAATAAGTGGACTGATTATCCCACTCAGTCATGTCGGCAAAGTATTGAACGTCCCGCGGCACATGCAGGACGCTGCGCGGGCCTTTCAGAGGACGCACCCAGTTTTCGAGTAGCGCAGGTCTGGCACTATTCAGCAGGAAAAGGCATAGCAGAACCTGAAGCACGCGGCCTCTAATGGCGCCCGCGAGAGGGGCGCTTAGCACGAATAGCGGCAGAAACAGGCGCGCTAAAAACGGCTGCCATTTCAAATAGGCGCAGAGGATGACGAACCCGCAGACCACGGCGAGGGCATACAATGTTTGCTCGCGAGTGCCCTTCCATGCGATCAAGCCCGTCATCGCCACGAACAGCAGAAGGTGCCAGCGGCTAGGGACATTCGCTTCATGATTTGCATTTTTGGGCGGCTCGAACGCGCTCCATCGCCAGGTGGTGGCAGGGTCGTCCAGGCGGATGCCGATCCATCCATGTGCCGCGGCAACAAAGTTGTACACGCCCTGGTTCCAACGCGGGCTGCGCCCTCCGAGCTGCTCGGAAAGATTGCGCAGAATGTTGGAGGCAGTCTGCTTCCAGCCGAAAGTCTCGTTGCGCCAGCGGAAAAAGCCGTCCGCCTGGGCCGAATCGAAACCCATGATCGATCGGCTGAGCTCATAGTTCCTGATGTAGTGCGGCGTGTTGATGGCCAGTGCACCCGCAATAACAATAATCGTCCCGGCCACCCTGCGTTTACGGACCAGCGCGGGAACAAGAATGGCTCCCAGCAGGCACGGTGCGTATAGGTACGCGGTGGCCTTTGTGAGCAATGCGAACCCCAGTGCGAAGCCGCACAAAAGGGCATCCGCCCGTTGAAATTCACGAGCGAAGCGTAACGCAAAATAGACCGCGGCAACCAGCCACATAGCCATCCAGTAATCGTTCTTGGCGCCGGAGCTTGCAAGGATACCCGCCGGAATTGTGGCGCAGACTACCGCGGCAACTGCTTGCTGGCGGGCCGAAGCGCCGAGCAGCATTGCTACCGACGAGACAACGACAATGCTCGCGAGCGATGCGAACCACTGCACGAAGTTGATGAAGCGATCACCGCCCGACAGCAGATACGTGTGCAGCATCGCATACTCGGCGAACGGCTGCAGCATGGTCTGGTTGAAGTAGGTGGTCGGGAAAAAGCGAACGGAAGCCTGCTCGGCCCAGTACACAACTCGGGGCATGTGATACGCCATTGCGTCGGCGCTGTTAGGCGGACAGAAAGCCGCTGCAATGGCAGTCAAAGAAAGCACCCCGGCGCAGCCTGCCGCGCAGAGCAGGACGACT
>JBBQPY010000284.1:0-2952 GCA_038216735.1 Chthonomonadales bacterium | reverse complement strand
CGTATCGGAACTGCGGCTCACGCCCAAACTGCGCCAAGCTCTGTCGAGCACCAATGCCATTGAATCCAGTTTCTCTGTCGTGGAGCGAATCTGTTCGCAAGTGAAACGATGGCAAGGCAGTGACCACCGGCTTCGCTGGGTCGGTTCGGCTTTGCTGTTTGCCGAATCGCGATGGAACAAAATGCGTGGATATCGTCACTTGCCCGTGTTAGTCAATGCGCTCGACGCAGCCTACCGGCTCCGGACAGCCACCATGGCCGCTGCAGCCAGTGCAGCTTAGAATTAATCGAGAGAGTCGCTAACTTTCAACGGAAATCTGGACATCCTCCGAGACAATCTCGCCCGGCGCGCCTCCGATACAACGCTAACGTTTTACAGTACTTGCACAGAGCCGAGGCAGTTGGCCCAGGCTTACCGAGTGTATAGCCGGTAACTGTCAGCTTGAATTAGCAGACAGAAGGGCGTTTAGCAGGACTGATCCAATCCTGATCAGCAAACGGCGGGTTTCCGAGCTGCGCGTAATTCGCCCGGAGTGGACCGGACCCATGCCGGAGAGGGAATTCACTTGATCTTTGCTCGCGCGACGGTTTTGTCGACAGGAATCTCCCGCAGCATAATCGATTTCGATTGCTATCAAAGCATCGCTTTCCACGCAGGGAGAGTTTCCAGGGCTCCATTGCTCCTGATCGTCAATTGCTGCGGCCAGGACCTCGAGAAGCCGTTCCTGCGCCGTTTATGCGTGCGAATAGTGTGATCTACTTAATGTTCCATGCACGATCCGCCAAAGCGAGAACTCGCTTATTATTACCCGAATCCAATGTGGCAGAACGGGGACTGGATCAAGAATCTTGTTCTGTTCTTCGACGGTATCGCTCTCTTAGTTCCCGACTACATTAAGGAGAAGCCAGAAGCGACTGATCCGGCCATCGTCGCCGGGTTAAAGCAGCACAACCTACTCCAGATCATTTCCCCCGAAGTGGCCGTGGACAAGGAAGCAACCGAACGGCTTGCAACCGCGATGACAGATATCATCGCCTCAGGAGTGCTGGACCATCTCGCAAAGGAAGATACTGCCTTTCACGAAATTTCCCGGTCTCGTATGGGCTATTACGGCGATCATGAACTCGCGGAGATGATCTTCGACGAACTGCGAACCCGCAAGTTAGCTAAGGACAGCGGGAACAACATCACCATTTCGATGCACCCAATGGTGAGGGCGCTCGTGCTGGTTCTCCTGTCCCAGATTTTACGCCCGTACGGCAATAAGATTGATGCCGAGTTGAGTCCGATTACAGACCGTGGAAATCTGGTTCACGCTCTGGCTGAGATGCTTGGCAGTAACGCGGGGCCTTCGGCAGGGAGCGTAATTGAATTTGATCTGAATGCCGTCACCGTAGATGTTTCGGCGTTTCCTATCGATGAAGTTTTGGATTTCAGATCGCAGAATCTTCAGGCATATCGCCGGTATTCTTTGTCCGTAAAAAAGTTCGCAATGGAGCTGTCGCGCATGCCTGATGAAGAACGAAAACTGGCCTTCGATCTCAGGCAAGCGGAGTTGAAAGATGTCGCTTCCGATTTGCGAGGGCGGTCTAGCAAAGCATGGAAGAAGCCATCGTCGTTCGCCCTGACGCTTGTCGGATCGGCGCTGTCGGTCGCGGGCGGCGGAGTTGCGGCAGTCGGTGGCGCGCTGCGCGCTCTTTCCGCGATTGTTGGCTATGAGGAGTCCAGGCCGAGTGCTGGTGTGTATTCATATCTGTTTAGTGCCGCTGGGAAGTTTCGGCGTTAAGCGCGGGCTGTTAGGACAGTCCGAGCGCCGTTACGGCAGACTGCTCAACATCTGCTCAGTCTCTTCAGTTATTTCGCGAGCCCGCTCTGCGTATCCGTAGTGGTCGCCATTGAGATTGGGCGCTCGGCGTTGTAGGCCAAATACAAAATCGACTTTATGAGGCCGGTGGCTGTGAAGTGCAGCGCCGCGCGCGAGCGATGGCAGGCGACTATCGCCGGTGATGAGTAAGTGCCGATTTTGCTTGTTCAAGATCCGGAAGCGAAGAACAGTTTTTGGGGAACGTTTTCGTTTGGTGCCCATGCGCCGATTCTCCCGCTCGAAGGCCAATCGGGCGTTCAACGGCAGTAATCAGCCGGTCACACTGTGGAGCCAATGGAGGGACAAGCTGCGCGCGACTCAGTCCGCGAGATCAGTGACCCGCTATGTCGTGGGGGGCTCGCACGCTTTCACAAAACGCTGTCCGAAACTGCTTAATTCGTAGTGTGTGGTTGTATGCACAGGAACGGTGCCACCCGCGGCGGGGGCGATATCGTCGTGAGAATCTGTTAGATGCAGAGCTTCCGTTTCGGTAATGCACCGGAGCAAGCTGGACCGGAGCAGGAGGTCCATCGAAGTGTTGAAATCCTCTAGATCCCCGCTGAGCTTATCGTCGTCGCTCGATTTTGGATCAACTGAAAACCGATATTGGCTGCCCTCAGCGCAACCGACGCGAGCAAGGCCTGCGCTTGTAAAAACTACCTTCAGTTCCTCGGTTGAAAACGATCTGTAGGGCCAGCGGTTCCCTTTTCGCATCCATGACGAGTAAATCGAGTCTAGGAATGCTGCATTCATGGGTGATAGGTCGCGCAGCACCGCCTGAAACGCCGACGAGATGTCGCGCCGACGACGCGGGTCTGCTGCGTTGGCAAGCAGATTGACCCATTTTGTTCGTAGACCGGGGTCTTCTTCAAGAGATGCGCCTTCGAGAAGCGGCTGGACCACCTTCAACGGCAATTCTGTAGGTGCCAAACCGATATTCAAGAGCGTGAAATGCGCTTGTGCGACAACTGTTTCGGCGTTATCTAATCGCCGTTTTCCGATAGTTCCCGGCTGCGCACGCGCGGCCTGTCGATGGGGACGCGCTGTCCATCAACGATGCAGTAACCCGATTCGGTGCCCCATCGGTA
>JBBQPY010000283.1:0-3059 GCA_038216735.1 Chthonomonadales bacterium | reverse complement strand
ACATAGACAAGTTGCAACGAAAATGGGCCTCTACAATGCCCTGTGCGGCCACTCTGGAAATTTACGTGACTGAAATGTCACCAAAAAATCGGTCATTCGGTTCAAAACGACGCAGACGCTTATTTCGCAATCGGTCTTTAGCTTTGCTGACTACACGTATGGGTTTCTTCTCCGGCTCCATTATTGCGCCTTCTCTCAGTCTGCTCTCGACAGCAACGGTTGTTGAACCATATCCATTTCCGCTACAAAATGCGTTGGTTAGTAGCTTGCTTCCACTCTTCAGGGCTATTGTATAGTCCATGCCTTAAGCTGTGATATTTGACCTGATAGTCGGGATAGAGCTGCGTCCTCAATTCCAGCCATAATCGCAGTCCCTCTTCCTCAACGCGCCTGAACTCCTCGTCACTCGAGAAGCCGGACTCGGCGGGATCGTCCTGATTGAGTGTCTGCGTAAATAGGTCCGCCCAGACATCCAACCGCTCCACAATTTGTCTGCTCAGGGGCAAAGTAGCGGGATCGAAGTTGTCATGACCCCAATCATCGATAGCCCAGAGTGGCCAGTTGTGATAATCGGGCGCCAATTTTATAATCTTCACGCTCGACTGATTCCTGTCAACAAGCGGATATCCGCCGACGAAACTCTGGCCCGAGCCTGGGAAATAGGAAGGACGGTCACGTACTTCACGCGCTCTTCTTGGTGCTGCGCTCGCTTGCTTTCTCTTCTCGCGGGAAGGGCAGTGTCCACTGACGAGTGGCGAGGGATGTGGCATCTGGAACCGGACGGAGATGCGCGGCGAAGGCGTCGAGCAGGCGGGCACTGGTACGTTCGCGAAATGCTGAAGACGTCTCGGATGCCGGAATCGCCTCGCGCAGCATAGTGCGTGTCTGCTCCAGCGTCTGTATTTCCGAAGCGCACTGTGTGCAGCGCAATAGGTGGCGCGACAGCCGTTGTGAGGTCTCCTCAGGGAGTTCGCCGTCCATATATAAGTCGAGCAGGTCGCGCATCTCTTCACAGCGCATCGTCTTCATCCTTTCGCAGCCTCTTCAAAACCACTTCGATTGCCTAACTGATCTCGTTCTGCCTGACTGCAAGAATGTGCTCAGCAAGCAGTATTCCTACACCTTATCGCAGGTTCATCCACTGTCTCCCCCACTCCCTGATGAGGAACGAGTGTCAGGGAAAAGGATATCGGGGATGAGGGTTGCTTATACTTCCGCTTCATCGTCCTGCAAATGCTCAGTGAGGCGGGCGCGGAGCGCGCGGCGAGCGCGGTAGAGCAGCGACTTGGTCGCCGACAACGGTTTTTCCAGCATCGCCGCCACCTCTTTCGCGTCCCATTCCTCGACATCACACAGCAGCAATACGAGACGATACTCTTCCGGCAGTTCCGACAGCGCACAACGCACCGCGAGTCCGAGCTCCATACTGTTGGCGGACGAACCGCCGTCTGTCAGTCGCTCCGCCTCCTGTGGCTCAAGCATCAGTAGTCGCGGCTGCCGCATCCGGTCGAGGCACAAATTCCGCGTGATACCGAACAGCCAGCCACGAAACGGACACTCTCCGCGAAACGATGCCGCGCGCTCGAAGGCGCGTAAAAATGCTTCTGATACGACTTCTTCGGCATCGTCGGGACTGCTCAAAAGGTGCCGTGCAAACGCAAACACACGATCGACGTGTAGATCGAACAGTGCGCCGAGCGCCTCTGGTTCACCCCCCTGAAACCGCGCGATCAAACGCTTCTCGTGCGGCGTTTCTTGATGTATAATATTTTGCGAACCACCTGCACCCAAGCCTCACCCCTCACCCGAGACGACGTGTTTTGCACCGCAAAAGTGTCGCATCGTACAACAAATATTGACAAGTGCCCTGAAAATAGATACAATACGATTGTTGTACCCGCTAAGCAGGTGGGAATCAACGAGTCAAGTGCTCTCAGCGGGAAATCTCACTTTATGCGCGCCCGTAGCTCAGTGGATAGAGCACCAGTCTTCGGAACTGGGTGTCGGGGGTCCGAATCCCTCCGGGCGTATACATTAAACACTGACTGGCATTGAGAGCGCCTCACGACAGGTGCTCGCTCCCGATCGAGGCGTCGACGAACCATGGATGAGCCCGTATCACAGACACAATTAAATCAGCCATCGCCTCCTTCCGCCGTATCTCCTGATCCACAGCACAAAATTCGTCGACGCAAACGCATAGCGCTGGGGACGTCTGTCTTCTTGCTCGTGGCGGTGGCAATTGCCTGCTACATCGGCGTTTTCGGCGGGAACGTTCGTGCTGTGGTGCCGGGACGTGTGTACCGCAGCGGGCAATTGACTGGCAGCGCTTATACCGCGATAACTGCGCGCTGGGTCGGAAACGATCTCGATTCCGTGCTGAAATCACACAAAATCAAAACGGTAATCACACTTCGCGGCGGTTCGGAGAAGGATGCCTGGTACCGAGAAGAGACCAAGATCTGCGCCAAAGACGGCGTCGATTATTACAATATCGGCCTGAGTGCAGTACGTCCACCGCCGCCGGAACAGATGCGCCGTGTCTTGTACGCGTTCGACCACGCGACCTATCCCGTGCTGTACCACTGCTCGGCTGGCGCGGACCGCTCCGGGTTGATTGGCACGCTCTACCTCAACATTTATGAAAAGGTGCCGCTCGACGAGGCGCAGCAACGGCAGCTGACCTGGCGGTACGGGCACTTGAGTTTCACACGAACGCGGGCGATGGACAATTTTCTCGATCTGTATCGAAAGACAGGGAATGGCAAAAGCCTGCGCGAGTGGATCACGGACACCTATCCTGCGCTGTACGACCAACTTCCCGCGAGCGAAAAATCCCCGCCTCCCGATGTACGCGAATGGCAGCCGTCATCGACGCATTCTGCCTCGGAACAGACCGCACACCCGACAGTCCAGTAGGGCCTTGTGCTATTTAGAGTGCCCTCGGAAATTTCATTTACTGTCAATAGCTGGTATTTTGAGCACAGGACTTCAAAGCCAGGCTAAAAGATCTGCAACTTAATAATGAGAATGCCTGGCAGGCTGCTTAGCCTGCCGTG
>JBBQPY010000282.1:0-3102 GCA_038216735.1 Chthonomonadales bacterium | reverse complement strand
GAGCGGGTTGCTCAATTTGCGCGCCACCGGTAGGTTTGAGCTCGTGTAGCGATCTGCACAACCGAAGTTTTCTTCCTTCAAGAAACAGGAGTGTGCTCTTGAGGCGAAGCCGAAACTGTTATTTCGCAATTGATCTTTAGTCCGCGCAGGCGGACTTCGCAATTCCAGACCGGGGCTTCAGCCCCGTGTGTCTGAACAATTCCAGACCGGGGCTTCAGCCCTGTGTCTCCCACAGTCATGCCCTCTTCTCCTCTAATTCGACTGCAGTTGAAAATTGCACTTCTCTTGTGATTATTGTATAATAGAATTGCCCGATGCAGGGCAAGCGTTTCTAACACACTACTGTCCCGCACTACTTCTTCCCTCTCCGACAGTTGCCTTACGAGCGCACTCCTCCCCACTGTTCCCGTCCCTGCTGCCTGTCACCTGCCGAAAACGGCGGTCACGGATAGGACGTGCCTGTCGTCTTCCATTAGTCTCGCGATTGTCATCCGCTGTGACTGGACTTGTACACCTGCGGATGCAAGGAGATGGAACAATGCGCCTTCGAATTTCCCGATTTACAGTTCTGCTCGCTGCCCTCTGTTTCGCCGTCTGCCTCTGTGCTGCGCGTGCCCATGCACAGACAGACCAGACAATTTACGACGACTCACTCGAAAACGGCTGGCAAAACTACTCCTGGAGCGCCAGCGACTTCAGCTCTACCGACTATGTTCATACCGGAACACACAGCGTAAAGGTTACCTACACAGCATCCTATCAGGGCTTCTATCTGCACCACACCTCCATCGACACGACTCTCTACGGTTCGATCACGTTCTGGATCAACGGCGGCACGACCAGTGGACGCGGTATCAACTTACAGGCGATCGTCGGCGGCAACCCACAAACTGCCGTCTCGCTCGACAGCTATATCAGTGGCGGTTCCGTTGCGGCGAATACCTGGCGGCAGGCAACGATCCCGCTCTCCGCGCTCAAAGCCGACAACAACGCCGACTTCGACGGTTTCTGGCTGCAGGACAGCACCGGCAATTCGCAGACCGCCTACTACGTCGATGATGTCACGCTCACCGCTGCTCCACCACCATCAGTCGTCAATCTAACCGTCGATACCGGCACAAAAATACGGACGGTGGATGACCGCGTCTTCGCCGTGAACACCGCCATCTGGGACAGCGCGCTCAATACACAGGGGACGATCGACCTGCTCAACGCCACCAACAATCGCGCTCTGCGCTTCCCCGGCGGCTCAGCGTCGGACGGCTACCACTGGAAAACCAATACTACAGACAGCAACACCTGGACCTGGGCGAGCGGTTTCGATGATTTCGCGAATCTTGTGCTGAAGACGACGGCGCAGGCGTTCATCACGGTTAATTATGGCTCCGGCACGTCTCAGGAAGCCGCAGACTGGGTCACGTACTCCAGTGTGACGAAAAAATATGGCTTCATATACTGGGAGGTCGGCAACGAGAACTATGGAAGCTGGGAAGAAGACACCCACGCCATCAAAAATGACCCTTATACCTATGCGACACAGGTGAAAGACTACATCGCCAAAATGAAGGCAGCGGATTCGACGATCAAAGTCGGCGTCGTGGTCGTGACCGGCGAAGACGCTTTTGCCAACAACACGAACCATCCTGCGACCAATCCACGCACCAATGCCGTTCACAATGGCTGGACACCTGTGCTGCTTACGACACTCAAATCGCTTGGTGTAACGCCCGATTTTATCATCTATCACCGCTATGAGCAAGGACCCGGCAGCGAGAACGATGCGAGTCTATTGTCCGCCGCGCATACCTGGAAGAACGACGCCGCCGACCTGCGCCAGCAGCTTACCGATTATCTCGGGACGGCGGCGAGCAGCGTGGAGCTCATCTGTACCGAAAACAACTCTGTCTACACAAACCCCGGCAAGCAGTCGACAAGCCTGGTCAACGGACTCTACTATGCCGACAGCGTTGGGAGCCTGCTGCAAACCGAGTTCAATTCGCTCGTCTGGTGGGATCTGCGCAACGGGCAGGACGCGAGTCAGAACAACAGCAACTCACTGTATGGCTGGCGGCTGTACGGTGACTATGGGATTATGTCGAGCGCCAACGATCTCTATCCGGCGTACTACTCGATGAAACTACTCTCACATTTCGCACGAGGCGGCGACAGCATCGTGACCGCTTCGAGCGACTACAGTCTGCTCACCCCCTACGCTGCCAAACGCATCGACGGTTCGCTTTCGCTGCTGGTGATCAACAAAAGCGCGGTCAATACGCTCACCGCCAATATCAATATCGCGGGCTTCATACCGGCTCCGAACGCCACGGTCTACTCGTACGGAATCCCGCAGGACAACGCTGCCAAAACGGGAACCGGCTCGAAAGATATCGCGCAGACAACGGTCGGCAATGCCTCGACCGCGTTCACAGCTTCGTTCGCGCCCTACTCTGAGACGATCTATCGACTGGTGTCAGCAAGCACTTCACTTGCCGCGAAATCGGATTCCTATGTGCGTGCCGGAACCTATGCCAACACGAACTACGGCAGTCAGAATATCCTGATCGTGAAGAAACAAACAGGCGATTCCAGCAGTATCTACAACCGCGCCAGCTACCTCAAGTTCGACCTGACTGCCGTTACTATTGCGCCCAAGAGCGCAACCTTGACGCTGACCGTCGACAGCAGTTCCAACCCGACGACCGCTAGAGAGACGCTCAAACTATACAGCGTTGCCGATACGACATGGACGGAAACGGGCATCACCTGGAACAACGCTCCCGGGCTCGACCGAACGAAGTTCCTCAGCACGGGCGCGTTCCTATCGAGCCAGAGCGTCGCGCTAAAGCCCGGCACGATCACGTTCGACCTGACAGCGTTCGTTACAGCAAACCTCGGCAAGGTTGTCACTCTGCAGTTGATCGACGAGGCGACAGAGGGTACTTATCTCGCGCTCAGGAGTAAGGAAGCAACCACGGGGCAGCCTGTACTCACACTCTCGAACTGAGTAGGCGGCGCGAAGGACTCAACGAAGGATGTAAGCAGCGGGGCATTGCCCCGCTGCTTACCTGTTTCAAAACCTACTTTAAAAACGACCGTGTCCCA
>JBBQPY010000281.1:0-3104 GCA_038216735.1 Chthonomonadales bacterium | reverse complement strand
CCTGCGCGTGCGTGCCGGGTACGCGGAAAATCCCCGGGTCGTGCCAGAGGTGCCAAAATCGAGAAGGCACCGCGCTACAAAGTCGTTTTCAAGGACACACAGAAGGCAGAAATGACCAAACTGATTGTCTAAACGTCAAACAGTAGAGCATCCTGCAATTTTATTTTTGTTCAGCGTGAAGGAGTGAGGTATGACGATGCTGCGTGAATTCCGGCTTCCCGATCCGCACGAGGCAGAAGAAAATCTGCGTGTAATCCGTGACCTTATGGAGCGTCCGACCAAGCACTCCACTTTTTCGGGTCGCGCGGGCGTTGCCGCAGGGATCGCGCCGATCGTCGGGTGTCTCGTTACGACATATTTGATGCGCGAGCACGGCGCTCCCGGTACGATCCCGTTTCTCATTACCTGGTCGCTCGTCATTCTCACCTCACTGACTGTCGATTATCTCCTGACGAAGCGCCCTGCTGCGCGCGTCGGCAAGCATATACTCTCACACCTCGGCAGGCAGATGTTTTTCGCCGCCGCTCCCGGGCTCGGTACCGGAGCGCTGTTGACGCTGTATTTTCTGCGGCACGATCTTGTCTCCGACCTGTATCCTGTCTGGATGCTATGCTATGGGATCGCCGTCTGCTCTGTGGCGCAGTTTTCGCGCCGCGAAGTCAAATATCTTGGCATTGCCTTTCTGATCGCTGGTGCCGCGACGCTCATCGTTTCCAGCTTCGGATTGAAAATCGGGCTTGTGATGACAGCGGTGACTTTCGGCGGCTTTCATATCCTTTATGGCTGTCTGATGTCGCGCAAGGATGGGTGGTAAAGGTATGGCAGTACAACCCGATAAAACTCTGCGAGAGACGATCGCCAGACCCTCCGGAACGACCACTGCCACGTTTGAGCCTCTCCCTGCCAACGCCGCCGCCCTCGAAGCGTTGGGCAGCCTGGATGACACGATCCACCAGAAGGTGCGACTCGGCATCATGTCGATGCTGCTCGCGCTTGGTGAGGCGGATTTCAAGGTTCTCAAAGAGTCGCTCACACTTTCTGATGGCAACCTCAGTACGCACCTTGCGCTCCTCGAAGAGCGCGGTTATATCACGGTCACCAAGGAATTCGTGCGGCGCAAACCGCGCACGAGTTATAAGCCGACAACGGCAGGGAAAATGGCATTCGAACGGTACCTGCATGCTCTGGAAAGCATTATTCAAGCAGCCGCCGCCGCACGTCAGCATGTTTTCAATAATGAGGAATGAGGATTGATCATCAAATCGATCTTTGCGACTACTCATGGCGGGAGAAGGGGAACGACCTTGCAATCTCAATTGACACAATCGATTCGAATAGTGCCGTGGAGTTTAAGCGAGTGGCAGCTTGCAGGCGTTGTAGTCCATGGGGACCAAATGAGCGTGCGCCTTCAGCCATTGTTTCTGCTGGCAGCTCTTATCTACTCGGAGAATGCGAAGCGAACGCAAATCAAAGACCGTGACCGCGCAATCGGACCACGTCCAGCACGGTCGGGTGGTCGAATTGAAGTCCATTATCGCAGGGCGGAAGTGCCTTTTTGCACCTTTGCAACTCCGGATCGAATCGAACACCGGCTCTGTGAATTGTTCGCCGAATAGACAAGAAGACGTTTTTTTGAATAATATTGTCCTTCAGGCAGGAATTGCACGCTCTAGCGGGTAAAGTATGCGGGACTACTACTTGTAGTTGCGATTGGGTTTTCACCCGGTGGTATGGAGGACAGCGGCGTTGGTAACGTTCGGACGCAATGCCCTGCTTCCACACGATACTTTAAGGAGGACGATACGTGAGACGACTTGGTACATTCTGGGGGTTTGCGTTGACGCTCGCCCTTGCCTTCTGCGGGTTTGTTGCTCCGACAGGGGCTCATGCACAGGATCAGGCATCGACGTCTGAGCTGGAGCGAAACTGGTCGGCGCGGCTGGGTATCTATATTCTGCAGAGCAACGCGGCTCGCTCGGCTTCTGGCTCTGCCGGAGTGAGTGTGGCGCTAGAGCGCCGTGTGTATGCTGGCAAGAGCTACGACATCACTGCCGGTATCGGCTTCAATGGCATCGACCAGGTCTACAGTGTTCCGCTTCTAATTAATGTCACCTCCTCAATGCACAACCTGCGATACGGCGGCGGAATCGGGTACGCGTTCAGCAAACGAATCAACGGACGTGGCGTCAATGGGATCGCATTCGATCTGCTCGTTGGCTACCAGTTGACGCAGACCGTCAATCCTCTCTCCATCGATCTACGCTACTATTTCATTGGCAGCACGAACAACGAACTCGATGGCTACAGCCTCTCGCTCGGCATCAAGTTCTAATGCTCCCTGCTCAGCTTTGTTTTCCTCCTCACTGACTACCCCGACCTATCACCACCTGTCGATCCTCATGCCTCATGGACGGAAGATACGCTGTTATCTTCCGTCTTTTGCCGGCTTGTTTTCAGCATGATGTTGTGGCAGGATTGTCGTAGCGCATAGTAGTTTGACGATTGATACGACTTGCTCAGTGCTTTTGAGTAGTGCCCGATAAGCTATAAAAAACTCCGTCGAAAGCGCTGGGAAAAATTTTGCAGAAATGCCCTTGACAAACCTAAATGGCTATGGCATAATTCAATCCTTGTTGAATGCGATGTTGAAATTGAAGTCAAAAGCTGCTGCAAAGTCGGCCGCGACAAGATGAACCTTGAAAAGTTAATTTGAGCGTTTTATGTGGGTCTTGTGCTTCGGATGTTTCGATGCTCTATGGTGACGTCAAACAATCGAGTGCGGATTTAAGACTAGTTTAACTAGTATAAAAGAAGCATCTTCTTCGGAAGGTGCATTTACATCAGAATAATGATGGAGAGTTTGATCCTGGCTCAGGACGAACGCTTGCGGCGTGCCTAAGAAATGCAAGTCGAGCGGGGGAGCAATCCCTAGCGGCGAACGGTCGCGTAACACGTAAGCAACATGCCCGAAAGACCGGGACAACGATCCGAAAGGGTCGCTAATACCGGATGTGACCGTTTCTTCACCTGTGGAGACGATTAAAGCCTCGCAAGGGGGCTTTCGGAGGGGCTTGCGGCCTATCAGCTTGTTGGTGGGGTAACGG
>JBBQPY010000280.1:0-3130 GCA_038216735.1 Chthonomonadales bacterium | reverse complement strand
CGCGTCTCACGCCCGATGATCTCTTGCGGTGGCTGCAAGGAACGCAAGAGCGCAACGAACGTGCCAAGCGTTCGCACATCAAACGACGGCAAGCTCGCTTGCTAAAAGGTTCACCTCCTGACCCGTCGTTGTAATATTAGTGAGGCACGAACGTTCAGGAGAGGGAGCTGGGGATGATCTCTGTCCTGTCATCTTCGTACAGCCGAGTACTTTTCTTACTCGGTAATATAGTGTAATACAGTCGATTTCACCTCGCGCTTTCCCCTGAAGATTACCGGGTTTTCTACCGATAAACCTCTTGTAGCATACTGTTCGAGTACGACTTTCCCAGCGTTGCCAGGACGGTTGAAACTCCTGTTTCAATCGCGTTCCGGAAGGCGTTCTACGTTCGGAAAACGCCTAGCTCTGGCGATTTTTGCAGTCAACAGCAAACCATCACGCCCCATTTTCTCAATTCAGGAGACACAGCCCATGGAACGGGGTCTTTACGCCGCAGCTTCCGCAATGGTCGCACAGCAGACAATTCAGGAAAGCCTCGCGCAGAATATCGCCAACGCGTCCACACCTGCTTATAAACAGGATATGCCGACGTTCAAAGCGCTGCATAGCATGATGCTGCAGCGCACACGAAATGCAACCGGCAACGGTCCCGAAATCGGGGAGCTCGGCACCGGTGTCGCACCCGACAAGGTCTATACCGACTGGCAGGCGGGCAGCCTGTCACAAACCGGCAACCCGCTCGATTTGAGCCTGGGGCCAAACCAGTTCTTCGCGATCCAGACACCTGCTGGCGAACGCTATACACGCGCCGGAAACTTCCAGCTCGACAGCGTTGGCAAACTGGTCGACTCCGCAGGACAGGCAGTTCTGGGTACAGATGGACGCCCGATCATGACCGGCGGCAGAACCGGCATCGTCGTCGACACAGTCGGTAACGTCGTCTCGAATAAAACGCGCTTCGCTCGTATTCGCATCGTGCAGGGCGATCCGGCGACGATGCAAAAAGCGGGCAACAGCCTGTACACCGCCGCGCCAGGCACACTGCCGCCTCCAGCTCGCGCTCCACAGGTGCTGCCGGGAACACTGGAGCAATCCAACGTCAACACAGTCACCAGTCTCGTGGAGATGATCTCCGTGACACGTGGTTTCGATATGGCACAGCGCGCAATTATCGCCCAGGACGAGATGCTGCGTCACGCCTCTAACGACCTCGGCAAGCTTTAGTCAGAGATTGCAGTAAGTCAGAGATTACTGTAAGTCAGCAATTGTAGGAATTCTTTACGGCTGGACTGTTCGCTCCCGCGGACAGAGGCCGTCCCGACCCCCGATCGATTGACGGGGTCCGCAATACCACGCAGACCAACGCAGTGGATCGTAGGCGGCAGTTCTGATGACTGCTGTCTGGCGATTGTCGCAAATCGTCATGCCTCAGAGAGGCGCGACCGGTGCGCGATGCCCCTGCAATTCGTACGCAAAGGACAGCCAGATTATGAACCGCGCACTCTTTACCTCGGCCACCGGGCTTGCCGCCCAGCAGTTCAACCTCGACGTGATCGCCAACAACCTCGCCAACGCGAGTACCACCGGCTTCAAGCGCAGCCGCGCCGATTTCCAGGACCTCGTCTATCAGGTCAATCGCGAGCCTGGCGCTCAGACCGGCACCAACTCGATGCTGCCAACCGGCTCTCAGGTCGGGCTCGGCGTCTCCGTCGGTACAACCAGCGCGCTCTTCTCACAGGGCACGCTCCAGGCGTCCGGTGGAGAATACGACGTTGCAATTCGCGGCGACGGCTTCTTCAAAGTGCTGATGCCCGACGGCACAGACGCATACACCCGTGCCGGCAACTTTGCAATCGATAGCACCGGCAAGCTCGTCACTACCGAAGGGTACGCCGTCCAGCCGGAAATCACCATTCCTGGCGACAAAACCTCGGTCAGCATCAGCCCCGATGGTCAGGTGACGGTCAAGCGCCCGGGACAGACAGCCACTGCAGTCGTCGGCACGATCAAGCTCACCAACTTCGTCAACCCGGCGGGGCTGCGCGCGCTCGGCGGCAACCTCTTTCAGACATCGCCCGCTTCCGGGCAGGCGACGGACAGCAATCCCGGAGAAGCTGGCGCGGGCACACTGCTCCAGAAATCGGTCGAAGGCTCCAACGTCGATATCGTCTCCGAAATGGTGCGTATGATCATTCTGCAGCGCGCCTACGACACCAACTCCAAGGTCGTGCAGGCGGCAGACGAGATGCTCAGCACCACCAACAACCTCAAGCGTTAACTCCGAGGTAATTCACCCAATCGCCAGGACAACTTCCCTCCTTTGATTTTTGCAAGGAGGGGAACGGACTCCTATGCGCGGATTTCGCTCTCTAAAAACGAAGTGGGCGGCATCCTTCCGCGCGAATGGGTGATCAATATCCTGGAGACAGTAGGTGATATAAGGGTACAGCCAGTGGCACAGGAGCGCTTCATGCGGTTAGACTTTCCCATTTCCCAAGTCGGTTTTAGCCTGTGCGTTTTGTCCGGTCTGGCGTGCTGCTTCGTTACCGAATCTGCAGGCGGTCAGTCCACAGACATTTCGATCCGGCAGACAGATAAGACAGCGAACAAGACCGCAAAGGCCGCTGGCAAGTCGGCTGACAAAACCGGATCGGCGCATAAACCCGCTGGCGTCGTACGCAGATCGACCGCGACGACTGCCAAAAAGACGCTGCCGATTACTGTGATGGTCAAACCGAATGCGGAGGTTCCTCAGGGGACTTTCAGGCTCGGCGAGATAGCAGATATCAGCGGCGGCGATAAGTCGCTTATCGCGCGGTTCGCGGCCGTCGAGATCGGAAACTCCCCGCTTCCCGGTCTGTCGCGCATCATCTATTCCGGCGATATAGTTGTCCATCTTCGGGCGGCGCACCTATACAATCCGACCGTCGAAATCGTCGCCCCGCCCGAGATACGCGTGCAGCGTGCCAGCCACGATATCGCCGTCGAGCAGATCGTGAACGCCGCGCTGGTTTCCGCACAGTTCGCAATCAAAGACCTTCCCGATGCCGTCCTTGCCGCCGAACCGCTCAACGGCAGATATACGATGCCGTCCGGAAAGCTGCGGCTTGTAGCGGGCGCCTATCGCGGC
>JBBQPY010000279.1:0-3132 GCA_038216735.1 Chthonomonadales bacterium | reverse complement strand
CTCTGCAGCGCAGTCAGAACGCGACACTCGCCGATCTCGGTCCGGACGTCACGCCGGAGCAGCGCAAACAGATTGAATCGTTCGTCAAGCCTGCAGGCGCACCGACTACGGCTCCGACTTCGCCGACGAGTACGCCCGGTTCCCCTTCCAGCCAGCCGACGACTTCGACAACGATACCGATCGTTCCCGGCAGTCAGACGCACACGCCTACGCAGCCCGGAGGTGCGACAGCGCAGCCGAACAAACCGCCGACAAACACGATGACACCGGCACCGCCCGCAGTTGGCGGCGGCACGAGTTCCGGCATGGGAAGCGGGACAAGCCCGAGCACCGGCGCCGCGCCGCAGGCAGGAGGAGGCGGAACCAATGGCTAGAATCTATACCGATACCGAACCCACGCAAGCTTCGAGACGGCTCGAAGAGACGTTCCCTGTCCTTTTTACACGGATGCCGCACATCGGCGGACTGCTGGGAATCTTAGGTATCCTGCTGCTCGTCATCAGCTTTGTGGTGCCCGCGTTCGGGAGTCCGAAACAGTTCTTTCAAGCATATCTGTACGGGTGGATATTCTGGATGAGCCTCACGATGGGCTGCTTCGGCTTTATGCTGCTGCACAACCTCGTTCGCGGAAGCTGGGGCGTCCCGGTGATCCGACTGTTCGAAGCGGGCGCAAAGTCAATTCCGCTGATGGGATTGCTGTTCCTACCCGTCCTCTTCGGGATTAACTATCTCTATCCGTGGACGGACGCGGCACGTATCGCGACCGATCCGGTTCTGCTGCATAAAACGCTCTGGGAAAATCCCACCTTCTTTTTCGCGCGCAATGTGGTGTACTTTGGGATCTGGATTTACATTACGCATTGGCTGACATCGGTAGCGGCGCGGCAGGATCGCACCGGTAATGGTGGACTGGCACAGAGACGCATCAATTTCGCAGCTCCCGCTTTCGTGGTTTATGTAATCACGATGACCTTCGCGATTACAGACTGGGTCGTATCGCTCGACGCGCACTGGTACTCGACGATCTCAGGCTTTTATTTCGTCGCGACTTCAGGGCTGGCGGCGCTCGCGTTCATCAACATGCTAGCCTGCTACATGAAGTTCATCGGCAACAAGCCGCACGCAGAGATCGTGACCGCGCAGGTAACGCGAGACCTCGGCAACCTGACGCTGACACTGACGCTGATCTGGGGGTATTTCTCGCTCTCTCAGTATTTGATCACATGGTCGGGAAACCTGCCGGAAGAGATCACATTCTATGTCCAGCGCAATACGGGTCTTCTGAAACAGATGAGCGCATTCTTGATGATCGGGCAGTTTTTCCTCCCGTTCCTGATGCTGCTGTCCGGCAAATCGAAACGTTTTCCGCGTCTACTGTTCAATATTTCGCTCTGGATATTCTTCGTCCGCATCGTCGACGTGTTCTGGAATGTCGTGCCCGCCTACTCTGGCCTGTCGGAAGGTCTACGCTTCCACTGGACATACATTGCAGGCTTCATCGGTATCGGCGGCATCTGGATCGCGGCATTCTTCACGATCTTAAAGCGCAATCCGCTCGTACCCGTTCCTGACGCGCCCGTCACGGAGGGACATTAATCACTATGGCACACGGACATAATCAGCCCGACGAACCGAACTTCAACAATGGCAAGCCGTATGAGACGCGGGACGTATCGCTGCCCGCGCTCGGCAAATCGCTCTTCATACTCGCGGTCTTTATGGTTATCTCTGCGCTCGCCGCCTTATTCTTCTTCCGTGTGTTTGGCGCAGGCCGCGACGAATACTCGGTTGCTGGGCGGCTCCCGAAAGTGCGCCAACTGCCGGATATGCGCCTTCAGGCGAACCCGGTCCAGGACATCATTTCGTACCGCCGCCAGGAAAATGACGTGCTGAACAGCTACGGACGTGATCCTCAGACGGGCGCGCTGCATATCCCGATCGGTCGTGCGATGGACCTTGCGGTGACTACACTGCCGATTCGTAGCAATCCCGGTAAACCAGACATCATGCTGCCGAACGAGCCAAAGCACGCAGAAGGCAAAGCGCCAGCCGGAACTCCGGTTCTGTCGGGTCCCGATGCGAATGGCATTCCTCCGTTACGTGGCGAGAATCCTGACGAATCTGGGCATACCTACCCATCCGATGGCGGGCCTGTCACTCAGCCGCCGATCAGCGGCGGATCGACGATAGAGAATGGCGGCACAAAAACCAGATGACGCGCAGAGGGTCGTATTCCTGCTGTCAGATCCTCATCACTGTTTTCGAGAGGTAGAGTTTACGGACGTTCAACAGGCGTCTGCATATTCTCATAGCCTCTAAACGGAGAGTGTTCAGCGCATAAGAGTTTGTAGATGCGCTGCTTGCCGCTCCGTGTTTGGAGCATTTGCAGGGGTGCTGCTTCCCTCCCCTCGATCGAGCGGGGATGAAATGGAACGGGCGGTTTTGCCAGATCGTAAATTAAGAGGGGGTAGACAGAAGTATCGCCCCGAAATTCAGTCGTTTGCGCAGTGTCCGAAAGAATAAAGTGCAGCAAATGAAAAAGACGTTAAAACAAAATGGATGGCGAAGCGTGGGGCGTATGGCTCTCGCGATCGGTATGATGGCAGGAATCGTTGGGATAGGTGTTCGTCCGGCGTCTGCGCAGGCTTCCCGGCAGCCAGGCTTCTCGCCTCTGACCTCGTCGCCCGACATCGGGTTCGATCAGCGCGTCAACACACAGGTGCCTGAAGATTTGACGTTCCGCGACGAAGCGGGCAAGACCGTACAGCTCAAAGACTATTTCACAGGCAAAAAACCTGTGCTGCTGATGATGCCGTTCTTCAAATGCGCTGGTGCCTGCACGACCGAACTCAATGGTCTGATGACCGCGCTCAAAGACGTCAAGTACAAAATGGGCACGGACTTCGAGGTAGTCGTCGTCAGCATCAATCCCAAAGAGACAACCGCACTCGCCGCCGACAAAAAGCAGACCTACATGGCGATGTATGGTAAGGAAGGCGCCGAAGGCGCGCACTTCCTGACAGGCCCGCAGGATGCGATCCAGAAGCTGACCAAGACCGTCGGCTACCGCTACATTTTCAATCTGGAGACAGAGCAATTCGCACACGCGACCGGCGTGATCGTGCTGTCGCC
>JBBQPY010000278.1:0-3247 GCA_038216735.1 Chthonomonadales bacterium | reverse complement strand
GAGAAAGTTTTGTCCCGTATTTGCTTCCCTGTTCTGATCCTGGCATTGGCTGGAAGCCAGCCCGTAATCGCGCAAAATACGGCGCCTCCACAGACAGCGGCGCCTGTTTCGATTAAAGCTGCGCCGCCGAAACCAACGGTTTCACCCACGCTCACACGCCCGCTCTTTCTGCAGATAAGGGAGGGGCAGTTTACGCTCGGCAGTACCCCATTTCGTAGTGTCGGCGTGAACATTCCCGACCTCTTCGACCGGTATCTTCACGGCGATGAGATCAGCGCGAGCAAACTGCTGAACGAGGCGCATCTGGCGGGATCGTTATTCGTAAGATGCAGCGGTATCGCTCACAGCCCGAACGACTTCGGCATTTTTGTCAGTGATCCGACACGCTGGTTCGCGGCATACGACAGGATGCTTGCCGCCGCCGATACCGCCAATATACGTTTCGTGCCGTCGCTGCTTGGGAATATACGTCTGATACCCGATTATGTGGCGCGAACGCAGGGCAGCAGAGAACCGCTCGCCGCTTATCTTACACCGGGCTCCGCCGCGAACAAACTCGCTGTCGCCTACGTCACCGCTATTACCGCGCACTACCACGACGACCCGCGTATCCTGTTCTGGGAAGTCGGTGACGCCTTCAATCGTGACGCCGACGCGGCCGAATCCACACTCTATTTTACCGCGCGCGCAGTTAGTGCTCCGCCATCCGGCAGCACACCAGCTACTGCACCGGCTGCCTCCATTTCTTCCGCCCCAGCGTCGGTTTCAACCCATGCGATCGGTTCGACGCAAGTTCGCACTTTCCTGATCCAGATTGCGACACTGCTCCATAAGCGTGACCGCAGGCACCTCGTCAGCTCTGGCAACGACGACCTGCCACCGGATGCCTGGCGCCGTGCACACCGATATTCTCCCTTGCCAGACATTTCCCCGGATCCCAATCGGGACACGTTCGAACAATATCAGGATATGCTCGGCTACCTCAATCCGACGCCGATCGACATCATCAGCGTGCATCAAACGCCGCTCACTCCCGAAACAACGCCGCTATGGCTGCTGCTCGACGAGGGCTATGCGATACGCATCAGTTGGGTCGCGAGCGCGTGCCGGCAATTGAATAAGCCGCTTTTCGTCGGGGCGTTCGGACAGCCATTTGTGATCGATGGCATGGAGCAGACCGCGCCCTGGACGCTCGATTTCCTGCGCCGGATGCAGGCGTTCGCCGCGCCGCTCGCCTGTCTCGGCACAACGCCCGAAGCGATGAAATCCTCGGTTTCTGCCGCCAATCCTGCCACGAGCGTAGCCGATATTTCTGCTGCCTCTCTGCTGCCCTCGGCGGAGCGCACTCCGCAGTTGACGCTTGCTCTCTCCGTCGCCAATAATACGCTCCAGTCCAGCGTCGTGCGTGACCTGACCGCGGCGGCTCCCGAGATCGACATTCCTGCGCTGCAGGCACAACAGAAAAAAGACGCGCTGCAGCGCACGCAACTGCACGACCTGGCTGTTGGCGTCGTCGAACATGTCCGGCTCCGCGCCGGAAAAACGATCAACGGTCATACCAATGCGACGAGTGTCACACTGACCCTGCCCGATGCCAGAGCCAGATACCCTTTCTTTCGTGTGCGTGACGCGGCCCTGCTATGCGGAGCTGATTTCGTACTCCCCGACGAAATCGAAGGCTGGGCAAGACTACTGGCAAAAGCGCAGGCGGGAGCGGAAGGTGTTCTACTTCTGCATGACTTGAGCGTACCGGCTTACAGTATTCCCGACCATATTTCGCCGGAGGGCGTTGTGCGCTGGTTCTCCCACGGTGACGCGGAGGGCGAACCGGAGGACGCTTCGTTTGGAAATTTGCCGCCAGCCGACAACGCTTTCTATTTCATTCAGATCGTTCGTGAACACCTGCGGCTGACCAAAAAGGCTGCGCTGTTTCAGTCAATGGCGGCGGGATCGCTTCCCGGCACAAACCTGCTACCGACTGTAAAAACACCTGCGCAATCGGGCGCCAAATCGACAGAAACGGTTTCTGCTCCTCTGAACTCGGCTGGTTCCAATACTCGCTCCAGTACCGCCAGCAGTGTCCCTGCTCCCGGCAGCACGACGATCGCAGACGCCTGTACGCGGGCTTTCGCCTCCGTCGCGGTTGATGCGAGCACTGGACTGGCCCTCTGTTCTGCCGAACCGGGGCAGTCTCGCGTCGACTGGGGCTTCAATGATACCGTGCGGAAAACAGGGGTATGCCTCGTACCGTCACTGCTGCGGTGGCGCGCCGCGCTCGATCTGACCGAACTCTATACGGCAGCTGGTGACCGGAAACGTGGATTGGAATACGAGAAGGAAGCGGCGCGGATCAAGTCGAACCTCGTGAAAGTGTTTTATCAACCGCTTCCAGCGGAGAGTGGCAAACAGGTGGGGCTGCTGGTGTCGGCGACAATACTGGGGCGCAAGGACGATCTGTGGGGTTCCGCGTATGCCGTCTGGCTTGGCGCGCTGCCTGCGGATCGGGCGGAAGCGGTGGCGAGACACTTGCTTGCCGTCTATCAGTCGGGCGGCGCTGTCGTTGGGGGACACGTGCGTCAGCTTCCTCCTGGCAGTGCGCGCGGTGGCTACTGGGAACAGACGACATCAGAAAAGGATACCTATCAGAACGGAGCGTTCTGGGGTCTGGCGAGCGGCTGGTATATTGCCGCGCTCAATCGGGTCAGTCCGAAGGCGGGCGCGCAGATGCTCGGGGAACTCCTCGCCTACGATCAAGCCAATGCGATGCAGGGCGCACCGTACGAATGCATCGATCCGACGAAAAAGTACCTGCGTACTCCGCTCTACGCCGTTTCGATCGCGCAGCCCGTGATCGCGCTGCAAAACCCGAACGGCGGTCGCTAAGCATCTAACAGCCCTCACCCCCAACCCCTCTCCCTGCCAGTCGCAGGCTCCTCAGGGAGAAGGGCGAATGCGACCTCACCCCCGGCCCCTCTCCGTTCATGCCTCACTAAGAGAGGAGAGCCAATGCGCTATACCGTTACCGATATTGTCTCCCCCTCCTTTGATTTTCTTCAAGACGGGGGTTGGGGAGCGGTGAATCGATACTCGTGCTACGATGAAAGGTTTATCCACTGTCTCCCCTTCTCCCTAAGGCGGCACGACTGGCACGGAGAGGGGTTGGGGTGAGGGCAACTACAGCGCGTCCACAAACGCTTGAAACAGGCGCCGAGACTTCTCGTCGCGCGGCGCGGTCTCCTCAGGATGG
>JBBQPY010000277.1:0-3255 GCA_038216735.1 Chthonomonadales bacterium | reverse complement strand
CGGTGCGACTACAACGAGGCTCGGCCGCACAGCGGCCTCGCTGGTAGAACCCCCACCGAGTTTGCAAGAGAGCTCGAAAGGAACGACAATTCACCCCAACGACTCACAGCCTGAGTGACTCCGCATCGGGGAGGACGTCACAGCGGCAGTACAAACCGCGAAAGAAGGCTCCGAAAAAGACTGAGGTTTCAGAGCCTCCAGTACAAGAGGCTGATACTAAAGAGTCGACCCCGACGTTTAAGCTTGTAAAAGGGTCGTCGAGCGTGCCGCAGGATTCCCTTCACCTTGAGGCGCAAGCCGCGCTTATCGCGTTGGGTAGGATGGCTAATTGCGAAGTCTGGGTTGCGTCCAATGACAGATCAAAGGTCTTCAGCGGAAGCCCACTCGGAGCCGATTGCCTGAAGACACTGCCCAACATGGGCTTGAGTACTGAAGCCGCGAAAGCGATTGGGCTAATCGATGCTATTTGGCTGAAAAGAAATGCACCGATGGCGGCATTCGAAGTAGAGACAACTACATCGGTACACTCGGGCTTACTGCGAATGTCAGATTTGGTGGAGCTAGTTCCGGCCCTCAACATCGATCTGTACATCGTTGCGCCAGCAGAGCGTGAAGACAAGGTCCTACGCGAGATGGCAAGACCAACATTTCGGCGGATCGGCCTACCCGACATTTGTCGGTTTATCGCCCTGGAAGAATTACAAAAGCTTACTCAGAAGGTGAAGGGCCTAGGTGGCCACATCAATCCGTCCATAATCCAAACGATAGCGGTGGCACTTCCTGATCAACAAGAGATTGGGTTGGCCTGATACCAGATCTGACGTCCTGTATATATCCGCTTCAGAAAGGGAACGGGGCAAGCCAGGAATATCTTCACGCGCCATTCTTAAATTAGGAAAGTCACCAATGGTGCCTCCAAGGAGCACATACACGATGCGCGATGTTGCGACACCAGTGACTCAGAGCACACTGCGCCTGGTGTGAGGGAGTTGGATAGCGGATTTATTCTAAACGAAGCTAGTTATGCTGCCGACTTTCTTCCTGTCTACAAGAAACTGGGAATTTCTCCGCATAGGCTACTCCAATTTCCGATCATCCTGCCTTTCCAAGTACCCTTCAAGAACGGACTATCGACGACGTTTGCACTGGACTCTGGGGCGTGCACATTAACCTTTAGCAGCATATCAGCGCTGCAAGCAGTGCACGCAGGAGTTCTCGGGGAGGATCCCGTACGCGTTCCTCAGCATCGGACCCGTGTCGAGATGACCTATATCTCCGAAAATGAAGAGCAGCTGAAGCTGAGCGAAGAGGCACTAACAACGGTCTTTGAGATGATGGTCTCAAAGCTGAATTCGGTGATCACAGCTTATATGGTGATCAGCAAAGATTATCGGGTCTATCCGGTAGCGGCGGAAATGTTCGAATTCGGCAGCATATACCGCCTCATAGATCCGACGGGCTGGCATGAGGTCACCCGTGGAATTTTTCTGATACACTGGCAAGTACCGTTCGAAAAGCCTGAACTGGCCCCCGCACTTCATGGCCGAATTGTGCTCTATGCAACTGTCATCGAACGAGGCCTGAACCCATTCGTATTGACCGAGGAGCTAAATCTGTCTGCCCGTCGCCAACTTCTCGGCGGCGCTTATCGCGAAGCAGTTATTTTCGCCCAGACAGCAGTCGAGACTCTGCTAAGCGGAGTACTGGCGCATGCGATGGTAGAGGAGGGCTCCTCCCTCGACGCAGTTAACCAGTTTATGCAAGAGACTGCATTCATGCGCCGCGTACGGAACGAGTATCACTCAAGATTCGGTGGGCTTTGGAATCCCGATCGTTCCGAAACTGAAATAGCACGATGGTATGCTAAGACATACGGTTTGCGTAACCGCATTGTCCATTCCGGCTATAGGGCGACACGGATCGAGACTGCTGAGGCATTAGAGGCGGCGCAAGCTTTTCAACGATACATACTGGATCTGATCAAGTCGGCGAAAACGAAGTACCCGTCGCTTCAGAAGTTCTTTTTCGACGGGAACGAGACGGATAAGAGCGTCCAGCAGCCCTGACTGTCGGTCGCGCGGGTCGGCCTGTCGCGAATTACATGCGCGGCCGGTGGATGACACGCAGCGTAATAAGTTGGAGGCTCGCCTCCTGTAGACGTGCCTGGCATATTCACGGCGACCTTCGATAGCGAGCGCTGCCGTGACAGATCTAACATTCCAGCAACAGGTTTGGCTGGCGGTCATTGACAAGGCCATGCTGGCAAGCGCGCTAGTCGGCGTCGGCCTTTTTGCTAACCGACTTCTCGAATCGCATAAGACCAGAGAGACACTTCGCGCGACGTTGGCCGGCGAACGCTTGCCTCGCATACGTTCAGCGTTTGAGAAGTTAGATGACTTGCGATACAGATCGAGCAAGATGTTTGACGTCATATTTTGGACGGCGAACAGATACCTCCGCAACATGGGAGAGAGTGGTGATCCTGCCGACATAGCCGTGGCGAATCAGCCAATAAATCTCGGCGACCGACGGCTGTTCGAAGGGCCGCTCGGCACCAAATTCAGGAACGTTTTCTCTGGGAGATTTGTTGAACTTCGTGCTCTTGAGCAAGAGATTGACGAAGCCCGCGATCGAGCGGAAAAGGAGCGATTCTGGCTTGGCAAAGGGATCATGGCGCAACTAGACAGTGAGTACCAGTTGCTAAAGCTGCGTCTGCAGAGGCCCGAAATTGCCTTCGACCGAGAGAGATTAAATCGGGTGTCCAGGAGATGGGCCCTTCAGTCCCGTATGGACGAGTGGTTATGGAGACGGCGCATCGGGCGGCTGCTTGGTGCGAGCCCAACTTTAGGTTCTGTCGACATTGATCGCGCACTGGAACTCGTGATGGAGAAATCCCGGTGAGCGACGCATAGCCGGCTTCTCAAGTGAGACATGCGTGTCTACGCTGAGAGAGTGTGACGCCGTGAAAGTTGGTCTGTTTGTAGTCTGTTTGTCGAGCAGACCCCAACATTGTCACTCGGAAGTCGAACACCGACGCTCGATTCCGTTTGAAGTACGACAAAATGATGTGATTGGATAATCCCTCTCTGCGACTCTGGATCAGGAGAGTCCTGATTCGAGACCAGGAGGGGCAACTCCAAGTCCGGTGTTTACTTGCGTAAAGCTGGACTTCCCCTTTTTTGGCGTCATTGCATCCTTCCAGATCACCGCTCTAGTAACCCTGCGGAATTTCATGTTTTTACGTTTGACATGTTT
>JBBQPY010000276.1:0-3338 GCA_038216735.1 Chthonomonadales bacterium | reverse complement strand
GTTTTCCGTCGCGATCGGACTGGTCGCGGAGCAGTTCGAGCGTTACTGAAATCGACGTCCGAAATGTATGCAGGTTACGGTTGTTGATGCCGATGACGCTTGCACCTGCCGATACCGCCTCAGCCATCTCCTCGGCATCGTGTACTTCGACGAGCGCCGTCATGCCGTGCTGTTCTGTAACAGTCAGCAAATTCCGCAGATCGGCGGGACAGAGTGCGGAGACGATCAGCAGAATTGCATCCGCTCCAGCCGCGCGGCTTTCCAGGATCTGCCAGGGATCGACGATGAAATCCTTCCTGAGCAGTGGCAGAGTAACCACTTCGCGTATCTGGCGCAGATAGGACAACTTCCCCTGGAAATACTTTTCATCGGTCAGGACGGATAGGCAGGTCGCGCCGCTCGACGCATACTCTTTCGCGATCGCGATCGGGTCGAAGTCCTCACGAATTACGCCTTTGGAAGGCGACGCTTTTTTCACTTCGGCGATCAGGCCGATGCGTCTTTGACTATCTGCTTCTTCGGACGGCGCCGCTTTCGCTTCGCCAGCATCCAGGCTGCGTTTGCCGCTGACAGCGCTGAGAGCGGCACGGAAATCACGCACCGGCGGCGCGTTCATCAGCTGCTCCTGCATAAGGTGCGGGGGGGTATGCTCTTTGCTCCAGGCGACTTCTGTGTGCTTCGTTGCAAGGATTTCGGACAGGATACTCATGTTTCCACTCTCAAGCTTTCTTCGTTCGCACTATCTTCCTTCAGCCGATTTGGCAGGCTGGTTGCAAATGCTGCCAACTGCTCCATCTTATCAAGCGCTGCGCCCGAACGCAGGATCTCCTGCGCCATTTGGACTGCAGCTTTCCAATCTTCGACTATATCGCTGACGCGCAGCGAAGCCGCCGCATTCACGGCGACCAGATCACGGCGGGTGAGTGCAGCAGCGGTTTCAGACTTTCCTGCCAGCACTTCACGCACGATGTCGGCATTTTCAGAAGGCGTTTGTGCAGGTAGGAGCATAACCGGATTTGGCTCACTTCCCGAAAGTCCCAATCCCTCTGGCGTCAGGAGATATTCTTCGATCGCACCGTCGCGCAATTCGCAAATCGACGTACTGCCGATCGTCGAAATTTCATCGAGCCCAACCGCTCCATGCGCGATGATCGCTCGCTCGCTGCCGAGTTCGCGCAGCGCGCCCGCTGCAAGCATGCACAGGCGCGGTTCGTAGACGCCCATGACCTGCCGCACAGCGCCCGCAGGATTGGTCAGCGGACCGACCAGATTGAAAATCGTCCGGACGCCGATTTCGCGTCGCGCTGCGCTGACGTGGCGCATCGCGGGGTGATGAGCAGGGGCGTACAGGAAGCCGATCCCTACCGCATCGATACAGGCGGCGCACTCTTCCGGCGATAGATCGACCCGAACCCCTAAAGCTTCGAGGACATCCGCACTGCCGCAGATGCCCGTCACCGCGCGGTTGCCATGCTTGGCTACCGCGATGCCTGCCGCAGCCGCGACAAACGCTGCTGCAGTCGAGACGTTGAACACTTTGAACGCGCTGCCGCCTGTTCCGCACGTATCGAGCAGCGGCGTCCTCAGCGCAGACACCGGCACGACCCTTGCACGCATACCCTCCACGAAGCCGACGACTTCAGCGACCGTCTCGCCCTGCATCTTTAGCGCGATCAGCAGCGCGCCCACCAGAACCGGCGGCGCTTCCCCCGACATCAGAGCGTGCATTACGTCCTGAGACTCTTCACGCGTCAAGTTGTGTCGTTCAGTGAGACGGCGAATCGCGTTCTGTAACGCTTCCGGCATCTCAGCGCCCGCCCGATTTGCCCGCGCCTGTTTTGCTCGTGGGAGGCGGCGTCGAATCTACGGTCGATTCTGTCAGACCGAACCACGTGTTCAGGTCGCGCGGTGCGTTACCGTTGCCAGGGATTTCGCTCGCCATCTGCTGTGAAAGTGTCGGCGTACCGCCCTGTTTGCCTGCAGCGAAAAGGCTATTCGGATCCAGTGTCGCATTGCTGCCAGCCGCAGGCTGAAAGACTGTCACGATGCCCCCGGTCGTCGACGCGCTGACATGGAAAAGCTGACTCGTCAGCGCATAGGGCTGCGTCGCAAAGTTGCGGTTCGCCTGTTGTACCGAGGCGACAAGCCCCGGTTCGTCGGCGCGGACAGCGGTCAGTTTGCTTCTACTCGGCACCGCTACAACATAGTCGCCCTGCAGACGTTGACCGACATATTCGCGGAACCGCTCCGAAAGCAGCCACGTCGCCGTCAGATGGTCGCCCTCGAAGACAAGACCTACTTCCTCTTGCGCCACGTTCTTACGCAGCGCGCCGCCAGCAACGAGCACATTGCTCACGTTGGGGAAACTCATCATGCTCATATTATTCAGCGCCTGCGTTGCTGCCTGCTCGAGCGTCACGCCCCAGTTATCGAGCAGTCCCTGCGTGATCGCCGCGACCTGTCCGGGAAGTTCCGTCACGATGATCGCCGAGAGGTCGCCTATAAAAGGCTGCGCGGGAAGGCTGTCGGACTCTTTGTTTTTCGCAAGACTGCGATTGGCATCGGCGATAAAGTTCGCACTTTTGAGCGTCGGTCGCAGCAGCATCTGCGCGTCCATCCAACTGTGCTTGGGTGGCTCGACGATCAGGTTATTCAGATATTGAGTGATCAGGGTATCTTTACCCTCGGGATTTTTAGTGTAAGAGGCATAAATACCACGTAGATTGCAGGTTTGCGCCCTGCCATCGACCGTTAGATTGAAACCGTTGTCCGTCGCCTCGAGTACGGCGCCCGGATAGTTCCGCCGTGCCGTCAGACGGACAGCATCCCGAAATTGCTGAAACGAGACTACTTTCTCTTTGCCCAGCTTGAACCCGAGAAATTTCATTTTTCCGCCTGCCTGCGTCGATGTTCACTTAACGTCGGGAACACCGTCTCTCATCGTAAAATTGTAGCTGTTCTGATCAAAGTTCTGGTCTACTGCCCCACTGAGTTTGCAGCAGAAGCCAGGAAACAGTTCGACAACCTGATTCACTTTACCTCCAAATGCTTATGAAGGCGCAAATGCATCCTCCTTAAGAGGTGCACGAAGGCTGAATCGACTTCATTAGTGAGATTATTCCGTGTTTATCGCTGCCCGTCAAGCGTGCAATTGCCGGTTGGACACTCATTTTTGATTTTGTTTCACGCTACTATATTTGACGTTTAGATAAAAAGGCAATGGTTCAGAGCCATTTGTGACTCTTTACCATTGCCATCGGGTAAAGTTTCTGGTGACTAAACGCAGGAGCTTTGCCCAATGGATTCTAACACATTTTCCGACTTTCGCGCTGATCTCT
>JBBQPY010000275.1:0-3386 GCA_038216735.1 Chthonomonadales bacterium | reverse complement strand
CGTTTGTTTGCTTCGAGGAGATACCGATGCCCGATATGCTCGTGCCGCTGCTGAAACTGCCGCCGATCGAATCATCGCTCACAGACATGACCGAAAAAGGCATCGTGATCCGACGCGCACATCCCTTTGAGATCACCGCGATTCGCACGTTTATCGAAGCGCATTTCGGCGTTGGCTGGGCGGACGAAGTGCTTCCCTGCTACAGCCGACAGCCGATCAGCCTCTACATCGCGCTGCGCGCCGGGAAGGTCGTCGGTTTCGGGGCGTACGAATCGACGCGACGCGCCTTCTTCGGTCCGACGGGAGTTGCCAAGAGCGAACGCGGCAACGGAATCGGCTCCGCACTGCTGATCGCCTGCCTGCACGGGCTGCGCGATATGGGCTATGCCTACGGCATTATCGGCGGCGCAGGTCCCGTCGCATTCTACGAAAAAGCCGTCCATGCGACCGTAATCCCCGACAGCGTTCCGGGCATCTACACCGATATGCTCAACGGCGAAACCATTTAGGCATTCGACCCCAAAATTAGTATTCGACCTCAAAATTATCTTTAGTATTCGACCTCAAAATTATCTCACGCGAAGGAGACCCTATGGCTGCCGCATCCATCGACATACTCATCAACGAGCCCATCGGCCGCATCGATCCCAATATCTACGGGCATTTCATGGAGCATCTGGGCGGCTGTATCGAGGAGGGCTGCTGGGTCGGTACCGACTCCACAATAGCACATACCGGTGGAGTTCGGGACGATGTGACTGCGGCGTTGCGGGACATCAACGCGCCGATGATCCGCTGGCCAGGAGGATGCTTCGCCGACGATTATCACTGGCAGGACGGAATTGGACCGCGTGGCGATCGACCGCGCCGCATCAATATTCACTGGGGCGATGTGATCGAAACCAACGAATTCGGTACGCACGAGTTCATGGCGTTTTGCCGCGCGGTGGGAGCCGAGCCCTATTTTTGCGGCAATCTGGGCAGCGGCAGCCCACGCGAAATGCGCGACTGGGTCGAATACTGTAACTTTCCTGGCGATAGCGAATGGGCGAGGCAGAGGAGGGCAAACGGTCAGGATGCGCCATTCAACGTCCGCTACTGGGGCGTGGGCAACGAAAACTGGGGCTGCGGCGGGCATTTCACGCCGGAGGACTACGGCACAGAATACCGCCGCTTCGCCACCTATCTGCGCAACTGGGGAAAAGACCCCCTCTTTTTGATCGCCTGCGGTCCGAACACCAATGACCTCGATTGGACACGCCGCTTCTTCACCAAGCTGAAAAAGGATCACGGGCATCATCCGCCGATTCACGGCTTTGCGGCGCACTACTACTGCGGCACGGCGGGCACGGCAACCGACTATACGGAGGCGCAGTGGTACGAACTGCTGTGGAAGGCCAACCAGATGGAACCGCTCGTCGTGCAGCAACGGGCTTTGATGGACGCCTTCGATCCCGAACGGAAGATCGGCTTGATCATGGACGAGTGGGGAACGTGGCATCCGCCGACACCCGGTCACAATCCCGCCTTTTTATGGCAGCAGAACACGGTGCGAGACGCGCTCGTCGCCGCGCTGACACTGGACATCTTCAACCGTCATGCGGACAAAATCGTGATGGCGAATATCGCGCAGACGATCAATGTGCTGCAGGCGCTGCTGCTCACGGACGGCGACAAGATGCTCAAAACGCCGACCTACCATATCTACGATCTATACAAACCGCATCAGGGAGCGCAGTCGGTGCGGGTGCTGGTGGACACGCCTTCGGAAAGCGTGGACGTCGACAGCAAGGCGCGAAAACTTCCGCTGCTCTCCTGTTCGGCAAGCATAAAATCCGGTACGCTGACGCTCACCGTTGTCAATGCGAGCGCGAAAGATATTCTCGAAGCTCGAATTAGCCTGTTCGGTGGCACACAGCCGACCGAATTCAGGACGGATAGTTTGCGGTACGAGTCCGGCGACATTCATGCTCACAATACCCATGATTTGCCGGAAGCAGTCGGGCTTTCCTCCGACAGCTCCGCGCAGGCACTCGAGTCGGGAAGCAGCACGTACGCGTTCGCGCCTGCCTCTGTCACCCGCCTGTCGTTTCCGTTGTAAATATTGTAACTATTTACCACCCCCAACCCCCTCCTTCGTAAGGAGGGGGAGTGGATACACAATCCAGCAGCTTTTGCCTCAGGTCCGACGAATTGGCTGAACAATTACCGAACTGTCCTTACGCAGGCTCCCACGGTTGAAACCCCGATACGTCTAGCGTTCCGCCAACCCAGGATTAAAACCCCAGTCCGACTGGCAGAGGTGGCACATTCCGCTCCGCTTTGAATGTGCTTTGTCTTTGGTACCGAGCGTCCTTCGGACGCGATGCCACTTACCGATTGCATTCCCGTCCGTCTCAGTCCACGCAGGCGGACTTCGCAACTCCAGACCGGGACTTCAGTCCCGTGTCTTCGCAGCGACCGACTTCGATCCGTTAGGAACTTTTGCGTAACGTGAGTTACCGAATATTTCTGATAGAGGCTTTTCCGTTGTGAGCAGCGTAATGAGGATTCCGGGAGGGATAAACAAAAATGACAGCTACAATTGAACTGCCGCGAATGCATGCAAGCGGTATCGAACTCGACACCGCTGAGGAATCGCTCGGTTTTCTGCGCTCTTCGATCGACATTGCCGAAGACACGCACGCGCTCCAGTCTCGGATCGCAGAAGACGGCTATTTTTTCCTGCCCGGACTGTTGGACCGCGAAGAAGTAGTGGCGGACGAGGAACGGCAGACGATCTGCTCGCGACCACGCCGGATCGCCTCGAACAGTTCGCATTCCAGAGCTTCACGGGAAGGCAGGATAGTCAGATATTCCGATACCCGGATACCGCCTTCATTCAAGGAGAGCAGCGCAATCTGTTCCGGTCCCGCCTCCGTGCAAAGGATCAATCCCATAGGCTCTTCCTCTCCCGGCAGTCGTTCGTGCTTATCCAGCCAGCGCAAATACAGCTCTGTCTGTCCTTTGTGCGCTGCCTGCAGCTTGCCAATCTTCAGTTCCACGACCACAAGCCTCCGCAATGCCCGATGATACAACAGCAGGTCGATCTCATGGTCTTCCCCGTCGACGACGATCCGCCTATGGCGCGCAACAAAGATAAAGTAGCGTCCCATCTCCAACAGAAAGCGTTCGATTTCGCGCAGAATAGCGTCGGAGAGTTCTTTCTCACTGAAGGTATCGGAAAGCCCGAGAAATGAAAGAAGTTGACGTTTAGATAAAATTTGATGACTGGTCGTCTTCCAGAAATGCACCTGTTCGACTTTCTACACGTAGATCGTCGGTTTTCGACGCAATTATTGATGACCCGTGACAGCGGAAGCGGCGCACCCGACTCATCAATAAAT
>JBBQPY010000274.1:0-3455 GCA_038216735.1 Chthonomonadales bacterium | reverse complement strand
CAAGCGTGACTTGAGCGAGTACTTGGTCATACTCGCACAGGGTGAGACCGGTGAACTTTTGGAAGTGACGCGGCTTGCGCCGTAGCTTGGTTAAGGTAATCATGCCAACCAGATTACCTTATTTCGCAATCGATCTTAACTTTTGCGATCAAAATCGCAGTTCCAGCCTTCAAACATAACAGCTTTGCTGAGGAGTGTGAAGTCCGTATGTTTATAGATACTGAATACGATGTGAAATCTAGAGATCGCCTTCTTTATCATGAGCGAAAAGGAATACTTGTGCCGCATATTCCCCTAAAATGGGGCAATGAACAACTTCCTTTACGAGAAATCATAATGGGTCCCAACCTCGATTTTGATAATGCGCGGTGGGGACTTGAGCGTTTTCTCGAACAACACGGTTATACGGACGTCGAAATCAAGCGTTCATCCGTTCCCTATCTGGCATGACCTGTATTCAAGACGATAGTTACTGGGTGATCGAGTACCGGTGAATTCCGACCTGACGAAGTTAAGAGGAGCAAAGTGTGGCAGTCGCGAAGTTTACATCACGAAGTTATTATGAATCAGCCAGGGAACATCTGGGGCTGGCTGTTCGCCTCCGGGAAGAGGGGGAACACTTCGCCTCACACTACTTTGCCGGTATTGCGGTAGAATCGATACTGCGCTCCCTATGTGTCATAGACGGGGGGTCAGCTGATCGTACTCACGATATCAGGCACTGGGCAGCGAAGGCAAATCTAATGTTCGGTGGCTCAAGCAAACAGCAGGACGATCATCGCGCACAAATAACCGAGTTGAACCTCCGTTGGCGAGCGAACCAGATATACCTCACGACAAAAATGCTGGACACATATCTGGAATCTACCCAATTGGACAAAATTCGCGGTGACCGCGTAAAATATAGCAGTAAACGGCTTTTTGAACTGGCTACCGACATCGTTGGACTGGGAGTAGAAAAATGGCAATCGAACAACAGATCAAAGAGATCTTAGAACGCGAACTTCCGGACTCGCAGGCGAACATCGAACGCGATAGAGACTCCGAAAAAGTGGGCGGTCGAGTGATCTGGGCGGGATTCGCCGGAAACAATAGCCTTCGACGCCAGAAACGCATTTTCGGTCTGTTGCGCCGTGAACTCAGCCCGACTGAAGCGCGCGATATTTCGTTCATCTTTACCTATACCCCCGACGAATATGAGCAACTGCAAGCAGCTTGAAAGAACTGACCTATGACAGACCCATCCGATCCGAAAGAACGCTTTACCGTCCGCGTCGCTGACTATGTCAAATATCGTCCTTCCTATCCAGCCGATATCGTACGGACGCTTTCAGAGGAATACGCCCTCACGCCTGACTCCGTAATCGCAGATGTCGGCTCCGGCACTGGCCTGCTCGCCGAACTTTTTCTCCGAAACGGCAATACACTTTATGGAATCGAACCCAACGCTGGAATGCGAACGGCTGGTGAACAATATTTAGCAACTTACGACGGATTTCATAGTGTCGATGGCACTGCGGAAGAGACGACTTTGCCCGGGGGCGGCATCGACTTCGTGACCGCAGGCCAGGCGTTTCACTGGTTCGACCGCACCAGATCGAAGGCTGAATTTCTCCGCATTCTGAAGCCCTCCGGCATTGTCGCGCTCGTCTGGAACGAGCGCGACGGAAGTGCGTCTCCTTTCATGGCAGGGTATGAGGAGCTGCTCAACACGGTCGAGACCGATTACAACGACGTGAGCCATAAACGCCTCGACGACAGCATTTTCGATGCGTTTTTCGGCGCTGGCAACTGGCGTAAATGGTCGTTCGACAACACGCAAAGGCTCGATTATGACGGACTGCGCGGTCGGCTCGCTTCTTCGTCCTACGCACCTCTGCCCGGCGATCCGCGCCACGACGCAACTTTCGATACTCTTCGCCAACTCTTCGACACCCATCAAACGGAAGGGACGATCGTTTTCGTCTACCGCGCGACGCTCTGGTGCGGGCGTCCGCAAAATACGCCGCACACTTAAGCCCTGCCTCCTGCAAATTATACCGGCGCTATCCGACACTTAAAGGTAGTCTACATTACCTTCGTGGTAGGACGCGGTCGGTTTCTGATTATTCGATACATTTATTCAATCTGTCGATAATCGAACTATTCATCTATTGGTCTATGAGCTGATCGGATGTTGCTGCGTTCCTGCCCTCCGCTGCCTTTTGATTATAGAAGGCATCGGTTTAAAGGAGCGGCATGAATGCTGCCAATCGATCCATTGGTATTGATGCCTCCGTTGCCGCAGGTCTCACCGTGCAGTTGCAGGAAATCGCCCGACTCGGTCCGCTCCATGCGCTCACCTGGGCGCATTATAACGACCTTAGCTGCTGGATTCAGGTGAGTGTGCAGGGCGGGTCACGCAGCCATTTCATGGTACAATGTTTGCTGCCGTACACCGTTACAAATACTGGTTCCTGGGCGGGAACAAGCGCTTTTCGTTTGGATGAATCTCATCTGAATGATTCTCAGCGTTCAGGGGAACCCCAACGCTTCAAGCGCAGGCTCGATCGTCTTTTCGACCAGGTCGGCTGGTCTCAAACTCTTGCCGATGCACGCGAATGTCTGATCTACTATTGCAACGCATCCGCGTCGACCGAGCAGCTGCTGGCAGGGGCGGAGCAGACGGCAAATCGGTGCGCTGAGGCGATGCGACTGCTGTGGCAGATCGAATGCTTTACCGACATCGAACTGCTCGCGGCACGAGGGCCGCGCTTCGCGTCCCGCAAGTTTGCCGTTGAGCAGGTCGATAGAGCCGACTCGAATGATCGCGGTTCGCTCGCGATCTTACCCCGCGCCGCCTGAATTGCAGCAATATCTAAAAGTATTTCAAGTACCGCAGGAGTGGATGTATAGATGCCAGAGTATGAACCCGTCGTCGGTATGGAGTGCCACGCCGAACTGCTCACCGAAAGCAAAATGTTCTGCGGCTGCAAAAACGAGTTCGGCGGTGACCCGAATACGCACTGCTGCCCGGTCTGCCTCGGCTTGCCCGGCGCACTCCCGGTCATGAACGAAAAAGCGGTCGAGTTCGTGATGCGCGCCTCACTCGCTCTCAACTGCGAGATCAACCCGAACGCTCGTTTCGATCGCAAAAACTACTTCTATCCCGACCTGCCGAAGGGCTATCAGATCAGCGAATATGAGAACCCGATCGGCAGAAAAGGCTACCTCGATGTCGAAGTCGATGGCGTCACAAAGCGTATTCATATCCTGCGCGTTCACCTCGAGGAGGACACTGGCAAGCTTTTCCATACCTCCGGCAACCGCTCCAGCGTCGATCTGAACCGCGCCGGTGTGCCGCTGATGGAGATCGTCACCGATTTCCCGCCCGACATCCACTCCTCCGACGATGCCCGCGCCTACCTGACCCGCCTGCGTGCGATCCTCACCTACATTGGCGTCTGCGATGGCAA
>JBBQPY010000273.1:0-3478 GCA_038216735.1 Chthonomonadales bacterium | reverse complement strand
GGTACTCATAATCGGCATTATAGGCACCGAATTGAAGACGAAATCCAAGCTGGAACTAAGCGAACGATCGTCTTACTTTTCCTGCTTCATGGCGCTGCTATTTCTGTCGCACTCCGCGGGGAGGCGCTTGATCATTCCTGTGATAACGGTAAAGTTCACTCGCGCCAAACGCCGCAGGCTCAAAATTGTCGAAACATTCACAGGGCAATACCTTGCGATAAGCGTACTCATCACAGGTTGCACAGCGGCATGAGATGGTAAAGGTGCAGCACCGAGTGGTCTAGATTGTTGATCTCACAATGCAAGCATCTTTTGAGCAGGGTAGGTTAGCGGTTGGAAACCAACTGCTCCAGGGACAGTTCTGCCAGGGAGTCGATTTTCAGGTCTGCCTGATCCAGGTTGGCATGTACGGTGAGACGATTGGGGACAGCGACGCAGTAGAGTCCGGCGGCCTTTGCAGCCGCTATCCCAGTGCGCGAATCTTCGAAGGCAATGGCTTCGGCTGGGGCACAGCCCAGACTGCCGAGGGCACAAAGATAGAGTTGTGGGTCGGGTTTGACACGTGTCACGTCATCCCCACACCAGAGCCTATCAAAGCAACTCTCAAGCCCAGTCGGCCCCAGATAGCCCGTGACCCAGTCACGGGGAGAATTGGAGGCAATGGCCAGCCCTAATCCCAAGACTCTTGCTTCGGTCAGGATTTGCTGAACTCCCGGTAGGACCGTTTCGGACTGCATTAACTCGTGGAAGTGCGCACGGCGACGAACGCGAATGTCGGCGCGATCCAGCGATCGCCCCAGTCTGGCTTCGAGATGATCATACGGCGTGAGAAACACAGAATCGCCACTTGCGAAGACGCCAGCGCTCCACAGCTCGATAGGGAAAGGAAGATCGAACTCTCCGTAGAGTAGTTGCCATGAGTGATATTCCGGATAGGCGGTATCCAGTATCAGCCCATCAAAATCCAGCACTAGCGCCTTGATCATGGTGGCTACATTATACCGGAACGACTATGTTTCCAGCAATAGATACTCCAACAAATAAGTCTTGGTATTCTGGTATCGGGTAAACTGATCGGCATGAAACTCGCACAACTCACGCAATTTCCCGAGAAAAATCCGCGCCCTCATCGGGCTCACGCCCAAAGCGCTCGCAAGGAGTTCGGCGAGCGCCCTGCCCGAAATCGAGCGCAGACGTGAACGCTCCTCGATGCGCCCGCCGCCGATACGCTGATCGGACTACGCGGCCGCGCCATTCTTTCCGTGCTGCTACAGGCGGGTCTGTGTCGAGCAGAAGTATCTAAAATGAAGGTGAAGGATTTCTATACGAACAAGGGCTACCTCTCGCTGCGTTATATACAGGAAGGCGGCAAGCAGCATAGCGTCACGTTGCACACACAAACTGCGCAGCGTATTCAGGAATATATGTAGAAGGCAGTATTGCGAAGATGTGGAGGAACCGCTCATTCGACCCGTTCGTACCAACTGGAAAAAGCCGGAGGCAGACCTGCGTCGTTTTCTCGATCCCGACATGATCGATAGGATCGTGCGCAAGTATGTCAAAGAAGCGTTAGGACATACACGAGGCTTTTCGGAGCACTCGTGCCGGGCGACATTCGCGACAACAGCACTGGAGAACAAGCGTCCGCTCGAAGACGTGCAGAAGACCTTAGGGCATGTCGATAGCCGCACGACCAAGCTCTAAGGTAAGCGCGGTGATAATCCGGAGCGCAGCGCTACCTTTTCTGCCAATTATGGATAGGGTGAGATGCCGATAGATGTGGCATGAGAGGTAAGAACGTATGCAGTCTAAACCGAACATTAATCGAATCGTCACTGAAACAGTAGACGCTTGAACGATTTCAATGCTTTACATAGTTACTTTGACTCTTCTCAATCCTACTGCAACGTTATCTAAAAAGATATTAACGAACTATTTTCTCTTGACCCGCATTCCTACCTACAAAGAGTGACGAGTAACGGCTGATAATTGATTTGGCTGACTTTGACTTTATAGAACCAAAACGATACCATTAAAGTAGGAGGTGTTCGCAAGAAGGAATTGTCAGATTTATGGTGAATGCTCTGCCATACAGTGATGCACTTCGCCTGAGCTACTAATCCTCCGGTTCCTCTGAATGCAATATGTTCTCTCAGGCCATGAACCTCTAGAGTATCTGCACTGTTTCTTACAGGCAAGGCGACTTCATTGTGATGTAACTCAAATATCCACTGAGGAGCTGAAGCAGTGCAAATACCCAACAGATGTCCAACGGGACGCTTTGCCCTTGCGAGCGTTCCCGAATTGGATGGAGACCCATACCTTGCCAGTCAACCTGCCGTTTCAGGTCCTAAAATCAATGCTATGATGAGAATTATGCGAAACGGCAACTGGGATTGGACGAATAAAGCGATAAAGCACAACGGCAATGTCGTAGTCGACGGACACCACCGCTACCTCGCCGCACGACTGGCGGGGATTAATCCCGTAATGATGCCATGTAACGATTCGATTCACAGATCGTTCACTTGGGATCAGATCTATGTGGAGGACCAGCAGTGGCCATAACGCGCTCGCGTGCGTCGTCAAGAGAGGAAAACATGATTACTATTAAGAGCCACAGCACCGGAGAGAGTGTGACTGTGGACGCGGATACGTTAGAGAAAGCTGATTTCACTAACAAAAGTTTGCATCGTATGGACCTGCGCGGTGAAAAGATGCGCGGTGCTTTCTTCTTGGGTGCGAACATGCAGAATGCTGACTTGAGTAAGGCAGATGTACGCGAGGCGGATTTTAGGGGAGCTTGTCTAGCCAACGCCTTTTTCGATGGCGCACAAATGAATGGAGCTAACTTAAAGGGTACAGTAATGACGGGAGCATCTTTTGTTGGCGCATCTATGGATGGAGCGGATATGCGCGAAGCACATATCCGTGTTGCTGACTTCAGCTTGGCTAGCTTAAAGGACGTAAAACTGACGGGAGCTACCTACGACTCAGATACCCGCTGGCCAGTAAAATTTAGCCCGCAAAAACATGGTGCTCAACTAATTGAGGGGAAAAAGGCTACAGGTATTGAAAAAGCGAAGTAACTCAACCTGCTTCCTGCGGAAAACAGTCGTATTTTTATTGCAAAGGCTCTAGTGGATATCCTAGAGCCTTTTTTTTACCAGACGCAAATGAGAATGTCTCTACTGCTGCTCGGATCGTAGATAGGCTGTTAATGTGGTATTGACCTGCCCCCTTTGTGAGGAGCGAAAAACGAGTTAGTCCTCGCCGGTTTGAGCCTGACCCCAAATCTGGTTCAAGTTGAGAGTTAGTCAAATGCTTGCTTGACTGTTTGCAGGACTGGAGGCTCAGCAGATTGTTGCCGCTTCCAGCCCTCGACAAAGGCTTCGGGTGTCTTCATTGCCAAAGCCGTGTGCGGTCGGTCTGTATTGTACTCCTTTCGCCATTTCTCCAAGGTTTCCTGGGCTTCCTG
>JBBQPY010000272.1:0-3509 GCA_038216735.1 Chthonomonadales bacterium | reverse complement strand
AAAGCGGGCGCAAAGAAGGCGTGAAAATCACAGAACGTGTCGTATAAAGAAGCAAACTCATTGGCATCCATAAGGCACCTCCTGAGCCGTAAAACAGCGTCAAGAGAGTGTATCACAAATTCGTCGTTGTAATACTAGTTGAGACGTGCTGTACGGGTTGACGAAACGCGTTGAAACTTGTATACTCTTTCTCATGTCCGATCCCAATTCAAACACAAACTCACTCCCAACCACCGCAAGCGGGCGACCTCTGCCAGAATCGGTGCCTGCGGGCTATTCTGGTAACACGCCGCTTCTGAAGCAGTACTTCGCGACACGCGCCGAGCATCCCGGAATAATCCTTCTGATCCGCGTCGGCGACTTTTATGAGGCCTACGGTGACGATGCCGAGACGATCGCCCGCGATTTGAATATTACGCTGACGGGACGCGAAGACGGTGGCACGCGCGTCCCGATGGCGGGTGTGCCACACCATGCGACGGAACGCTATGTGGCGCGGCTGATCAATATGGGTCGTCGTGTGGCGATCATGGATCAGGTCGAAGATCCGAAATTCGCCAAAGGTCTGGTCAAGCGCAAAGTCACGCGTATCGTCACGCCGGGGACGATTCTGGAAGACAATATGCTCGACGCCAAGAGCAACAACTATCTCGTGGCAGCAGTAACAGGTGATCCAGTAGCCGGTATCGGGATCGTGGATATATCGACCGGCGAATTTCTTACGACCGAGATCGAAGGCGATCGCCGCCTCGAGCAAATGCTCGATGAGATCATGCGGCTCGAACCGGCGGAGGTGCTTGTTCCGGAGGACATCGATCCCGAACTGCTCGACGCGATTCGTGCTTCATGCTCAGGAACTGTGACGCCGTTTCTCCCCGAGGAAGGTACGAGTTTTCGTCGTGGCGCAACGAGTCGCGAGATGCTGCTGACGCACTTTCAGACGCAGTCGCTACGCGGGTTCGGCTGCGAAGAGTATACGTCGGGCCTCGATGCCTGTGCCCTTGTGCTGCGGTACCTGAAGCAAACACAGGTCAACGCACTTCCGCATATTCGCAGCCTCAGCACCTACTCCTCACGCGATTTCATGCTGCTCGACGCGCCTGCGCGACGCCACCTCGAACTGACCTCGGCGATGGGGGAGGGCGGCCGACAGCGGACTCTGCTCGGAGCGCTCGACGAGACGCTGACGCCGATGGGCGGCCGGCTGATGCGACGCTGGATCGAGGAGCCTCTGCTCGATGTTGGGCGAATCAGGCGGCGACACGAAGCCGTCGAGGAACTAGCGTACAATGCGATCGGGCGCGGTGATATTCGGGACCTCCTGCGCGGGATGGGGGATATGGAGCGGCTCGTCAGTCGGTCTGCAGCGGGACTTGCCAATGCTCGCGATCTCGTCGCGCTGAAAAATGCACTTCTGCGCCTGCCTGATCTGGCGGCGTCGCTGGAAGGCATGAAAAGTGAGAAACTCATTGCGCTCGGCCAGCGCCTGAACTGCCCGCCCGAGGTGACTAACCGAATCGCAGAATCCATTGCCGATGATCCGCCTGCCGGACTGCGCGAGGGGGGGATGATCCGACGTGGCTACAGCGCCGAACTCGACCAGTTGCAGACCGTTTCACGCGATGCAAAAGCTTATATTGCTAATCTGGAGACGCAGGAACGTCAGCGTACCGCGATAAGTTCACTCAAAGTCGGCTACAACGCGGTCTTCGGCTACTATATCGAAATCACACGCGCCAATCTGAGCAAAGTGCCCGACAACTATATCCGCAAGCAGACTACCGCAAATGGCGAGCGCTACATCACGCCCGATCTGAAGGAGTATGAGTCGCTGGTACTGGGCGCAGACGAGAAAGCGGTCGATCTCGAATACGATCTGTTTCTCGGAGTGCGTGAACGCGTTGCCGAAGCTTCTTCTGATGTGCTGGCAGTGGCGCGTTCAGTGTCGGAATTGGATGTGCTGACGAGCTTCGCCGAAACCGCAATTCGCTATCACTATGTGCGCCCGCAGATCGATGACAGCGAATCTGTCGAAATCGTGGGCGGTCGACATCCGGTCATCGAGCGCATCGGACTGGGCGGGGCCTATATCCCAAACGACTGCCAATTAGATGCAGACTGCCGAGTCGTGATTATCACCGGACCGAATATGAGCGGCAAATCTTCGTTCCTGCGGCAGACCGCTCTGATCGTACTTCTGGCGCAGATCGGCTCGTTTGTTCCAGCGGATAGAGCGCAGATTGGAGTTGTAGACCGGATCTTCACGCGAGTAGGGGCTCATGATGAGCTGGCGAGCGGGCAGTCTACGTTTATGGTAGAAATGAATGAGACAGCGAGCATTCTCAACAATGCGACTCAGCGCAGTCTGGTAGTCCTCGACGAAATTGGACGCGGCACGAGCACCTACGATGGGCTCTCTATTGCGTGGGCGGTAGCGGAATATCTCACCCGTATCGGCTGTAAGACGCTCTTTGCCACACATTACCATCACCTGAATGAGCTTGCGAAGTACTTTCCAGCCGTAAAAAACTTCCGTGTCGCGGTGAAAGAGCACGGCGACCAGATCGTCTGGCTCCGCAAACTGGTGCCAGGCGGAACGGATAAGAGCTATGGCATTCAAGTGGCGCGTATGGCAGGCGTTCCGATGGAAGTCGTCGAGCGTGCGAAAGAGGTTCTGAAGGGTCTGGAGCGAGGCAGCGCCGGAGCGACGAAGGATATCGTCGGCAGCGGGGAACCCCAGGTCGAATCCCGTAAACAGAAGATACAGATGACGCTATTCGAGGCAGAAAAGCATCCGATTCTTGAAGAACTGGAAAACCTCGATCTCAGCGCACTGACACCGATCGAAGCACTGATGAAGCTCGACGAGTGGAAGAGGCAGACCCTTCGTGCGAATAAGTAGTTGATCTGAATTTCTCGTGGTTAAATCATTGTCGCGACAGCGGATCAGCTGCGTGGTGATCCGACAGTACTTCGCACAATAAGATCAGCCGGAAACGACTTGCGCTGAGGAAGCGCGTCCGTGTTTCGAATTTGCTCGGCGAGCATCTCGACGGCGGTGCTGCCGATGAGCGAATAGGGCTGTCGCATCGTAGTCAGTTCAATATCGGGACTTTGGACGAGATCGTCGAATCCAATTACCGAAATTTCCTCCGGAATTCGAATATTGTGTCTGCGCAATGTGGCGATAGTCTGTTCAGCTGTACCATCATTCCACGCAAATATCGCGGTTGGTCGTTCTGAATAAGGCAGCTTTGCGATCAGACTAACCGCATGATCAACATCGCTATTTGTCGTCAAACTCACATACTCCATCACGGCATCCGGCTTAATTCCATGCCCGATTAGCGTTGCCCTGTAGCTTTCAAGGCGCTGATGTGTACTGCGCACTTTGTCATATCCGCTCAAAAATGCAATGCGTCGATGCCCTTTAGAAATCAGAAACTCCGTTGCGACTTTGGCTCCTGCAGCATTATCCACATCGATACTCCACATATCCGCGTTCGCTG
>JBBQPY010000271.1:0-3686 GCA_038216735.1 Chthonomonadales bacterium | reverse complement strand
CAAGAAGATGGTATTCGGCGTCCCCGTGGAGGGCAGCGGGCTGGCCTATATCCAGTTCGCCAACGGGGTGCAGGGCCTGATGCTGACAGGCGGCGCCATTGGCGGCGGGTGTGACATGCGTATCGTCGGAACCGAAGGCATGATCGAGGTCAACGTCTGGAAGGGACCGGAACTGCGCCTGCTGCGCTCGACGGGCCAGGGATGGGAGACGCCTGCTCTCACCGATGTCGTGCCCCCAAAGGGCGATACCGTCCTTTCGGTGCTGGACGCCATCGACTGCCTGCAGACCGGTCGCCTCCCCACCCTGAGCAGCCACCACGCCCTTCAGGCCACCGAACTGATCTTCGCGACCTACGAATCCTCGCGCATCGGCGGGCAGGTCAAACTCCCCCTCACAATCACCGATTCCCCGCTTATCGCGCGTCTGGAAAAAGAGGTTTGAGCCCGCCAAAGACACGAGAAGCACAGATCTTCGGCGGGCTCGTGGCGGCGAACGTCGCGGCCTTCGCTCTCATGCTGATGGCGTGGATGGTTGTCATGCTGACAAATCGCACCTTTGCCGCGATGGGAAACTCCGTATTTTTCTTTGCCGCCTCCGACTTTCTCCTGATCCCGATTGTCATGGGAGCGCTCATGGCCTACTCCTGGAGAGGTGTGCAGTTCACCCGGAGCGCATTTGTCGGCTACGTTGCGTTGAGCCTGCTGATACTGCTCGTGCAGTCCGTGGCCTTCCTGCACGAAGGCGTCGTCTGCATTGTGATGGCGCTCCCCCTGGTTCTCCTGTTTCTCTGGATCGGCTTTCTCCTGGGCAAAGCGATCGCCGCCAGGAACAGCAAGCGCCTCAATCTTTCTCTCGCGCCGCTCCTTTTCTTCGCGCTCATCGCCGACGTCCTCACGAACCAGGGATACGAAGGTCAGGTCGTCGACAAGATCGTCGTTCGGGCTTCTCCCGCAGTGGTTTGGCGCTATATTGTCGCCTATCCCGCCATTACCGAGGCTCCCGATTACTGGCTCTGGAAACTCGGTCTGCCTGCCCCCCTCCAGTCGACGGCAACCGACCATGCGGTCGGAGCGCAGCGCAAGTGTATTTTCACAGACAACCTCTATGTGATCTGCTATGGTTGACACTGTACTACTCTCAAACGTTCGCTAAGTAGCCGTTCGGTCAACGCTCGTAGAAATTTCGCGCGCGTTGATATCGCTGAGTTCGTAGGAATTACGAACATTCAGCGATTGGCCGCTTAGAGTATAGTACAGTGTGCCCGAAAGGAGAGCAAGGGGCAATTAAAGACCCCACCGCTGGATAGTGGTAGGGCCTTTTGAGAATTGCAGAAATCCCTTCAGGACGGATAATTTCAGTTCTGAGGACACGCATTATTGCAGTCGGTGCCCGGATTCGTGTTCGCCCCGAACGTGTGGGTACAGCAAAACAGACAGTCGTAGCGATCCGAGTATTTGTCTTTGCAGCAGGTGGTCGCAGGGTTATCTCCCGTGCAAATCAGTTCCGTGGTACCAAGCGCACCTACCGGCACGGCCATTATCGTGGCTGCGCCGAGCAACATACCACAGAGGACGACGAATATACGCACTTTCGACTTATTCATCCGATTGTCTCCTTCCACCATAGGTGGGATCTAGCAGGGGTCCATGTAAGTACCCTACTTCTGTATGAGGGCAGTGTCCCAGGCTCGCCAATAGGCTGCGGATTGAGCGTACTCGTCCGCTGCAGAAATATTGACTGGACTAGGTGACATCACCGCAGCCGTCTGTATTAATTTATATCCTTTCCCACAGGACACCATGCCCTGAAACGCACGATCATACAGGATAACGTTCGTGCGTAGATCCATTGGATCGAGATCTGTGCCGTCATAGTGTCTCAGGGCGGTCAGTCCCATGTTCATCATAGCGACGCCACATCGCATTAAAAAGTCACCTTCCTTATGCTCAGTCGCGTCTGATGCAGTGCTGTAGAGAAATCCAAAAAGGGAATCCAGGCAGCGCGAATCCAGGCCAAGTCCATACGTCCGATGATATGTCCAGGCGGCAGTGAGCAGTTTGGGCAAGGGCAGAATCATCTCCGCATTGTAGTATTGTGGTGCCTGATTGCCACTTTCGATGGCGGCCAGGGCATCTTGCTTGGCTTGCAAAGCCTGAGATCCCACCAGATGTTCAGCCTGTTTGAAGCAGGCTTCTGCCAATAAGTAGAAATTCACGGCGTTGGCGTTCTGGATACCGGTCAATTTTTGCAGATAGTTCAGAGCTTTGTCTGGGAGGGAGACGGAAGATAAGAGGGCCGCTTGATAGAGCAAGTCGGGATCTGCCCGTTTGAGGGTAAGGGCACGTTGCAAGCACCTGAGAGCGTCCTCTATCTTATTCGCGTTTGACTGAGCCAGATTCTTCGCATCGAAGGAAGTGATGACATCCGTTAAATAGTCCGGTGCATAGGCGAAAGCGAGAGACTGCCAATAGCCAGCATTTTTGCTATCGGCGTCCGCGCACGCTTGAAAGCACGCGATGATCTCCTCATGCGTCAGGATTTTATCTTCTTGATCCGCCTGAGTGAGCAGGGGGACGCTTTCTGTTTTGGTAGGCGTGGGGGCTTCCTGATATTTGATACTCTCCTTGGCACTCCGATACAACAGCAACAGTCCCCACCCACAAGAGTAATCGACCTGGGTTTTGTGCTTGGGAGCCAGGGAGCGGCCTAAACGGATGGCTTCATGGAAGCTGTGGAGGGAGAGGAGGGACAGGTCGGTCATCTGTTTCTGTGTGGTCGGATCCTGGGGATCGTAGGTTTTCCCGTTGTCCGGGGTGTTCGGGTCGGCAGGCGCAACGGGCTGTGGTTTCCCGAACAGAGGCAAAGCGGAATCCTCCTGCATCTGCTGCCAGATCTTCAAGCGCTTTTGATACGACCGCCGCGCGCCTTCGATAATTTTGCTGTCTTCCGCCGCGCAGTGCAGAGAAGCTAGACGGGAGACACAGGCGCTGCCCAGCATCATCTGATAATCGGCATCTCCCGGCTTACGCGCCACCAGAGCCGACAACAGGGTGATCGCCGACTCCAGGTCGCGTCCTTTCAGCACTTTGTCTTTCCCGTGCGTATATAGGTCCACCTCGGACCAGGTTTTGTAGGATTGCCCCTGGGTCAGGGTGGGCAGGACGGAAAGAAGCAGTGTCAGGACGAGAACAGATCGAATGTGGATGCATGTCACGGAATCACCTCACTATTTCGCCAACCTGCGAAAGACTGGCTAGCTGCCAGACTTTACCTTCTGGGGTACAAAGGAGCCAACTGGGAGTGCTATCCAGATGCAGCGATTCCACGAGTTGCAGGTCCTCCTGAACACGTTTGCGAGCTGAACCCAGGCAACTGGCATGAAAACGCCGTTCGTTCAGACCCACACGGTGCATAATCGTTTCGACTTCATTCGTCTGTAAACTCTCCCCTTCCAGAAGAGCCTCGTGCATCTGCCAGAACTTATCCTGTTCCCCTGCCGCCACCGCGGCTATTGCCGCGTCAAAGGAGTGAATATGCATCTTGAGGTTACTACACAGGGGGATCCATACATGGATAGATGGGGTTCCCCATAAATACTGACCGAAGAGCGCTCAAAATGCTGATCCCTTGCTTGCGCAGGGTGGAGATATAACCGCGTATCCGGCAGAAATGATCGGCACCGTCG
>JBBQPY010000270.1:0-3749 GCA_038216735.1 Chthonomonadales bacterium | reverse complement strand
TGACCGACAGTTTATCGGAAAGTTTGGTCAGTGCCATGTCGGTCGCTTTACCCCCGATGCCTTCTGCCTTCATCTTTTCCAGGATTAGTCCGCGGTTCCTTTCCTCGCCGTCCTGCATCAGCAGCGTTATCTCCTCTTCGGCTTGCGACGTCTTATCGATGCGCTCACTCTGTCCACTGCCCTTCCAACTCTCGAACGTCCCCAGATCGAAGCGATCTTCGCCTGCCATTTGTAAATACTTTGAGCCGGGTCCGAACCAACCGGGTCTATCCTTCACAATCTGGAAACGGCAGATGTCGTTACGCTGGCGCGTATTGGAGGTGTACGTATCATCCAGGTCTGCATTCTCTCCTCGCGCTCGGAAAATCATGCCGACGTCAGCGGCTCCGAGACGCGCCGACGCTCCACGCCCGTAGTTTCCGCCCTCCTGCTTGCCTGTGTGGTGCACAGCGACGATACAGGCTCCTGTTTCCCGACTCAGCGCCGTCAGCGCCTTACCATGCTGTGCGGCTTCCCCGTTGCTGTTTTCGTCCTTCGTGTTGAACAGATTGGCGATCGGGTCGAGAATGACCAGTCCGAACCCTCCTGAGCAAATCAACTCTTTCAGGTGTTCCATGTGACCTGGTTTGGATAGGTCGAGTGCTCGCCCATCGTGAAACGTGAGGTTGGGTGGACTGCCCTTTCCAATGCGTTCCAACTTCGCGCCGCACAGTCCGCCGTCACGCTCCCCGTCACGGTAATTGCCGGAGTTTTCAGGATCGATGTAGAGCACACCCCCCGTAGTGAGGAAGTGGGAGCCATACAGTATTTCGCCCCTAGCCGCGTGCACAGCGATGTTGTAGAGCAGGCTCGATTTCCCCGCGCCAGTCTCTCCGATAAGCAGCGTCACACGCCCCGGGTACATACCATAATAGAGCGGCGTCGGAGGGTTTGGGGGCGGCATTTCGGACGCCCGTATCAGACCTTGTGCGAATGGGTTGCCAGCCTCCTCACCGCCTCCTGCACTCGCGAAGTTTGTCCCCACCGACGTAATTCCAAATCGCTCAATTGCCGCGGACAGCATGGGTTTCAGCACGTCCGAGTGCGCTTCTTTGATGAAAGCAATCATGTCTTCGATCATCATGCCCATTCGATGATTGCCTCCAATTCTTTCATGCTGATTGCTCGCTGACCCGCCGACGCTTGCGCTTTCATCGTGAGCAGTTGGAGGGCCGATGCTTTGTCGAGCCCGAGGTCGTGAACAAGCCATTTCGCCGCGCCCGCAAAATCCTTATGACGTTTGCCCTCAGGGTATCCTTTTTCTGCCCAACGAATCAGCCCCTGATAGGTTTTGAGTTGTGTTCGATCTATCGGAGGATACTTCGGAGCAGGTGGGAGAGGAATAGCGGGCAGATTGGCATTCCACCATGTCAGTGTGTGCGCTTCGGCAGCGGGGCACGATAGTAGGCGAACCGGGCGAGGTTCGAGTTCGCGCTTACGATTGAATGTGCCGGGTATGCGCAGAATGCTCGCAACGTCAGCACGGGACGTATCGGCGTGAGCGGCAGTGGCATATCCGCCAATGACCCTACAGAGCCGTTTGAGCGTGTTCTTGAAGCGTAGCCGGGTGAGGTCGTCGGACAGCCGCACAGGGGCAGATAGGAGCCAATACACGTGCAGACCGCCTCCACTGCAAATGACGAAATGTGGGGCAGGCAGCCGCCCTGCTAAAATCGCTGCATCGAGCAAGCGCTGCGCGCCTTCAACGCCCTCGAAGCCGCCGTCGATGTCAGCCCACAGGCAGCCGGTAGTCGGCACATCAGCCGCTTTTCCATTCCGCCCGATCCGCGGCAGAACGCCGAAGTAGACTTCGTAGCGTCTCGCCAGTTCCTGAGCGTGTTCCGTCATTTGATCGATTCCGGCTTCTGATAGCGGGAACCATTCACGTTTTCCTGTAGGCAGCAGAAACTGCCAGTTTCCAGGCGCGTCACCTTGAGGGTAAAGCGTATGTTCCAGATAGGGCGGAAATGCAGGACGTACTTCGATCCGCAGTAGAGTGTCGTCATAGTTCTGCATCAAGGCGGCGAGGAACGCACGGGTTTGCTCCCTATCACCAACTGCCAGTAGCGGAGCAGGCGACAACAGGTCGGAACGATGAAGGCTATAGTAGGGCGCGTGACCGTTCGTCATGGACTGCCATTGCGAAATATCGGAATGAGGTCGGATTGGGCAGAACTGCATGACATCAGAGGCTTCGAAGAGGCTAAGAACGTAATAATCGCAAATGCGCTGCGGATCGTGATGCTGTTTCTGGTTGATGGCGAGGAATACTTTACCGGGCGGGCTGCACTTGACTTCGTAGCGAACATCGTCGATCGTGAAGTCTGCTTTGGTCACCGCTTTGGTATCCAGCAATGTATATTCGGGATGGGCTCCCTCCTGCTCAAGCCACTGATAGAACACGAGTTCCGCGAGCGTACCGTAATAGGTCGCCTCGAAGTCGAGTTCCGCGGTTCCGATGGTCGCCGAGGGATCGGCAAGATGTTTGCCGCGCTGACGTCCTACTGTGATCTCCCGAGCATACTCCTGTTGTGCTGGTGTCGCTTTGAGGGTGATCGGCAGACGTTTGAAAATCAAGTCCGGTTCTGGTATAGTAGCCTTGTAAATCGATTCGAGCGGTGCGGCGGGAGCGTCTGTGATGAGGCGCCCCGCCATTTCTTCGTTTGTCATAGCCCTGCATCCTCCCACCCAGTGATCTGAAAGAGCCCGTCGAAGTCCATACCGGTTGCCATTAATAGCCGTTCCCGTACACGCGGTGAAGGGTTGCGAGTTCCCCGTATCAGTTGCACGATATACCCGCTGCTAATGCCCGCCTTCATTGCAAAGGCATTTTGTGAGATGCTCCGTCGCGCTAGATGCTCCACCAGTACCCGCCGCCTTAACTCAACGATCATACGATTACCTCCTCAAATATTTACAAACTGCATATTCTTGCTTGCTAATATAATTCTATCACATCTGGTAACACTCGTAAAGTCGTACTATGTCTACTAATTGCAAATACTGCTTGCAAATACTTGCATCTTCTGTTATAATCGTAATGTAAGACAAAGGGAGAACTAAAGACGATGAACCAGACAGAGCGCGAGGAGTTTGGAGCGTATCTTCGCTCGCTACGAGAAGCAGAAGGATTGACGCAGCGAGAGGCAGCGAGCCGAGCAGGACTATCGGCGCCTTATCTAGCGCAGGTGGAGCGTGGGCAGCGTAACCCGCCTAGCCGTGAAATGCTGGAGCGGATTGCGCAGACGTATGGGGCGGACGAACAGCGCCTAATGCATTCAGCCGGATATGCTTCTGAAGGTGAGACACGTAAGGCACTCGGCGATATCGATATGAGCCGCTTGGACTGGGCATTCAAAACAGTAAGCAGTGATCCGAATTTCGCGCTAGGCACACGCATGAACAAAACCAAAATCACGCCCGAAGTGAAAGCCTGGGCGATCGAAGTCTACTTGTCAACGCAAGGTCCCGCGCTGCTCAATGAAAAAGAGAGAGCAGCATTACAGGAGATCATCAATAATGCCAAAGAATTCCCAGCATCTCTCGACACGACCAGTTGAAGTAGATATGCCAGCAGGCAAGGCAATGGAAGACTTTTGCCTTCTATTGGGAGCGAGTCTGCGCAACTCCTCCCAACCTGTTAAGTTGTCCACGGTGTGTATTGCCGAGTATTTCAGAATGCACTTCGGTCTGCGCTGCCCTGTGATGAC
>JBBQPY010000269.1:0-3796 GCA_038216735.1 Chthonomonadales bacterium | reverse complement strand
GGGCGTTTCGGTCAGCAGAGCATCGGCGGCGTTCATGAGCGCATCGCCTGCGCGGCGAAAGCAGGTATAGAGATCAGCGCGAAAGTCGGAAAATGTGTTAGAATCCATTGGGCAAAGCTCCTGCGTTTAGTCACCAGAAACGTTACCCGATGGCAATGGTAAAGAGTCACAAATGGCTCTGAACCATTGCCTTTTTATCTAAACGTCAATCCATTGGAATGCCCGCCTGTCTCAGACAGGCGGGCATTCCAGCGAATACACTCTGACCATGGGTCCGGGCTATTCCGTGACAGGATCGAGCGGCGACCCGCACTCAGGGCAGAACTGAAACGTCACATTGGTGACGATCGTACTGCAGACGCCGCAGGTACGTTTGCCAGCATCCGTATTGACACGTGGATAGTCGCCCCGCAGCAGACGCAGGTACTGCTCGCCCTCAGACCACTCTTTGATCTCGCGCGCGCGGACAGCAGGAAATGGGTGGGTTCGGTTGCTGATCAGCATGAACTTATAATAGGAAGTCAGAAAGTCTCCGTCCAGGTCTTCATAGAGGTCTGCCTGTTTGGTAAACTCCTCGACATCCAAATCATCGATAAGTTTTTGTGAGCCGCCCGACAGCTTCAGCAGTGTCGAGATATACAGATCGGAATCCTGGACAGTGAGAAGTCCGGCACGATCCGCAGTCAGCTCCGACTTGCGGAACCAGGCATAGAACGCCAGCAATAGCCCCTGCGTGACGACCGCTGCCGGGATAGTGACGATGCTCGTTGCGGCCATTTTGAGCACGTCGGCGAGCAGAAACGCCATCGTTCGATACAGCAGGTGCTCCGCTTTGATGTGACCGAGTTCATGCCCGATCACGCCTAGCCGTTCGGTGTCCGTCAGTATATCCACCATCGCAGTCGTCATAACGATCGTATGCCGCTGCATTCCGAAGGTATATGCGCTCGGGAATGGGTTTTGACTCAGAAAGAAGTCCGGCTCCGCAACATCGAGTACCGCGCACGCTTCGCGAAGGTCGTTATAAAGGCGTGAGCACTGGCGCGGTGAGACTCGGATCGCGTCTCCGGTAAACTGGAGGCGCACATAGCGTTCTGCGCCCATGTCCGACAGCCACTTGAGCAGCCGGTCGAGACCAGGAGTGCGTCGCAGGGCTTCGAGTGCGGCACGATCTGCGGGATGCTCGAACGCCGCGCTCGCCAGTCCGGGAAACCGAACGCGGGGCGGCAGAACAAGCGAGGGAGAGGCGGTCATATATTGAAATCTCCTCGTGGTTCGTTTGACTTTTCAGGCTCTTTGTGGGATGGATTCACATTTGGATTTTCGTTTGGATCAGTAGTGGTTGCGCTGTTCCACTCCCATTTGTGTTCATCAGCTCTGATGCCGTCTGGACCGGAGTTCGCTGGAGCTTCCATGTCAGTTGGCGGCAGAAAAGCGTCGGCATAGGGCTGTGGGGCTTCTGCAGCAAGCTCTTCCTGTCCAATTTCGGAGTTATCGCCCGCTGGAACCCAGTCAGATGGCGCTGAATACGGCTGATTTGGCTGTGACGCTTCGGGTATTTCCGTTGCCGATGACTGTTGCTTCACCTGCTCGAAACTTGCTTCTGATGCCGGAGTTTCAGGCTGATTTTCCACTGCACCTGCCGCTCCGCCAATATCCCCTGCGAAAGCCGCCGGGGAAACGTCGGTAATAGTCACCGTTGCGGGCGGAGCCGACTGAGGCTGCGCTGCGCCGCAATAAGGACAAAAGCGCGAGAGCTGGTCGAGCAGGCGCGCACACTGCGGGCAGACGCGCTGCGTCGGTGAGGCGGATGGAGTACGAAGGGCAGAGACGAGCGTGCCAAAGACTTCCGCAAGCGCTTTCCCGCTGTCGAAATTGGTCGCGCCGAGCAGTCGCAAACGTATAAACAGGCTAGTTCCCTGGCGCACGATCAGGCGTGCGGCAGGTTCGCCGCCGAAAGTTTCAATATCTGCAAAAGAGAGCGCAGCGACATCCTCGAGAGCGAAATAGTGTGGCTGGATTTCGCTGGGCTTGCCGTTTTCAGGATGAATATGCTGAAGGATCAGCCGGCGTTCCGTCAGTCCGATATTGACTACGGGCGCGAAAAATGCTTCAGGCCCGACGTTCATTTTTCCACGCCAGCCTCCAGCGATACGTCCACGGGAAAAGGCGAGCAGCTGCTCGCCCTGCTCGAGCGCGCCCTGCAGACCCCCGACAATCTGTGCCTGCTCTACACGTCGACTCGCTTTGGTTTTCGCCGCCGCTTCCTCTTTTGCGCTCAGCCTGACAGTCGGTTTCATCTCGTTGGTATCGATCATTCCCTCATCCTATCTTGCGGTCTATTTCTGCAATGCTTGCGTCACGGGCTGAAACCTGTGATCGCTGCGCTCCGACAATTTTGCTGTATCAGTCAATCGTCCCTTTATACTAAATCAGCCACTATATCGATTAGCTCCATTCCGTCCAGTTTCGCTGCTGATTTTTATGCTTTCCAAATGCTTTGGATACCTGTATGCTTTCGATACCTATGGTTCCCATATCTTTCCACTACGGTGGGGACAGTAGACAAGTTTCGCAGACGTACCGAACAATTCCTGCACACCTTTTCGCGCTGGAGTTTGTGCCCTGGTCATAACTGAAAGCCATTCCCTTCCCGCCTGATTGCAGGATTGCAGAACACTCGAGGCGAATATGATTTCGGAACGAGAGTTTAGACTTTAATAGTTGTCACCAACTGAATACGGAGACGGACGCAGCAATGAAGATACATGAATATCAGGCGAAAGAGGTGCTGGCAAAATACGGCATCGCCATTCCGAAAAATGCCGGGATCGCGACGACCCCCGCCGAAGTCAGCGCCAAAGTCGCCGAACTGGGCGGCAGAGGCGTCGTCAAGGCGCAAGTGCACTCTGGCGGGCGCGGTAAAGCGGGTGGAATCAAGGTCGCCAACTCACCCGAAGAGGGCGCGCAGATCGCGGAGAAGATGCTGGGCATGCTGCTGCAGACGCATCAGGTTCCCGAAGGCATCACCGTCGGACAGGTGCTGATCGAAGAACCGATCGACATCGTGCAGGAGTACTATCTCGGCATCGTGCCGGATCGCGAAGCGCAGCGCGACGTAATTATCGTCAGCGCAAAAGGCGGCATGGACATCGAAGCCGTTGCCGAAGAAGACCCGACTGCGATCGCGCATCTGCCGATCGACCCGCTCGAAGGACTGCGCGACTACCAGCTCCGACAGGTCTGCTACGACGCGAAACTCGATCCGGCGATCATCAATAAAGCGGTCGTCTTTCTGCGCCAGCTTTATAACGCTTATGTCGGCTCGGACGGCTCGCTTGCAGAGATCAATCCGCTCGCGGTAACGAGCGACGGACGCGTACTCGCCGCCGACGCCAAGTTCCAGATCGACGACGCGGCGATGTTTCGGCATCCGGAATTTGCGGCCTACGCCGAAGGCAGTCACGAAGATGCGATCGAAGCGGAAGCCGCCAAAGACGATATCGCGTATGTACGGCTAGGCGGCGATGTCGGCATCATCTGCAACGGCGCTGGCCTGACGATGACCACAATGGACGAGGTGAAGCGGGCGGGCGGCGAACCTGCGGACTTCCTGGATGTCGGCGGCGGGGCACAGGCGGATCGCGTCAAGACCTGTCTCGGTCTCGTGCTTTCCGATCCGAACGTAAAAGGTGTGCTGATCAATATCTTCGGCGGCATCACTCGGTGCGATGAAGTAGCGAAGGGCGTCATTCAGGCGACGCAGTCGATGGATATCAAAGTCCCGATCGTCGTG
>JBBQPY010000268.1:0-3799 GCA_038216735.1 Chthonomonadales bacterium | reverse complement strand
CCGTTCTTCTCGACCTGATAGGCGCCGATGTGCTGCGTAATGCCGCCGAATTCGCCGCCGACGACATTCGCCTTGCGGATCATATCGAGCAGTGAAGTCTTGCCGTGATCGACGTGCCCCATGATTGTCACGACGGGCGGGCGGGGCTGCATCGCTCCTGCCGGTCCCTTATGTCGCGCGGCCGCCGCTGGCACATGCTTGGGCTCGGGTTTCGTGCGCAGTGTATAACCGTAGGCAGAAGCCAATCGATCCGCCAGCGGCTTAGCCAGCCGCTGGTGCGGCGCGATCAGTTCACCCAATTCCATCATTTTTTTGACTGCCGCGTTCGGCAGAATTCCCATCGCTTCGGCGATCTCCTTAAGAGTCGGATCTGCGCTAATCTCCGCGATTTTGCCTGCGGACGATTTCCCAAGCACTTCGCGCACCGTGTTGGCGGTGTCGCTATCGAGCAGCGTATTCGCGCCGCTCGTTTTTACGCCGAGGTCGGTGAGGGTCGTGACGAGTTCGGCGGTCGTCATACGCAGTTCTTTCGCCAATTCCATCAGTCGTATTCCAGCAAACACTGTCATGTAGTCTCTCTTTCCTGCGGCGCTCACGCCGCTCTACTCGCAACCCAATATTCACAATATCTACGCAAAAAATTGCAGAAAAATAGTCAACGGCAGGTCGATATAATCCGCCAGTCGAAATCAATACCGATGGTTAAAAACCTTCGTCCGAATGGCGGATGCGAATTCCCAGGGTTGAAACCCCAGTCTGTCTAGCGTTCCGTCGAGCGTCCTTCGGACGAAATGCTCTATACCGATTGCATTCCAACCCGGTCTCAGTCCGCGAAGGCGGACTTTGCAATTCCAGACCGGGGCTGCAGCCCCGAGGCGTCGGACTTTGCAATTCCAGATAGAATCTTCAATCTCGTCTTGTCTACCAGTAAGCTCGCATTATTCGGACATAGAATCACTCACTGACACTGGCGTGGCTACGGTACCGGCTTCTGCTGCGCGCTCAGTCAGCGCTGCAAAAAGCTCTTCAGGGATTGCCGCTACCTTGAGCGAGCGTTCCAACTTTTTTTGCTTTCGCGCGAGCGTGATACACTTTATAGACGAGCAGACATACGCTCCGCGACCGGACATTTTGCCTTTCAAGTCGTAGGCAGTCGTGCCATCCATTAGCCGCACGACACGCAATAAGTCGCGCTTTTCGTCGGTCTCACGGCAGGCGACACAGGTGCGTATCGGAACGTGGCGTTGTTTCAGCATCGCTTTTTTAAAGCCGATTGTTCGGACAGGATCAGGGAAATACGACAGGTGGGGCAGGGGCTTGGCGCTGTAACAGCAAACAAGCCGACGCGGGGATGCGGCGGCTGATGCAGGGCGCGAATTGCGGGTTCGAGGCGGCACATTGCTGTGTGCGTTCGTACCCGGAGCGGCGTCTACACCATGTCGACACTCCCGTTTGCCATGTACCCGTAACACGCCTTTCCACTTTTCATGGAACGGCGCACACTGATAGATGGCACACCTTTTGTACTCATTGTCGTTTCAACCGAGCATTCCTCACTGTCTGCGAACTCTTTTCGAGCCGACGGGATTAGAGTTTTCAAATTCGTAAGTATCGAGGCCGATTGAGATAGGACCCCGCTCACTTTGAGACGGGCTCGGCAGCGTCTTCGTCAGCATGGGTGACCATCGCTTTGAGCGACGCCAGCCTCTTAGCGGCTTTTACTGCTTTTGTTTCTTCGGGCGCGTCTTCAGGTACGGTATCCGCGGACGGCTCTGCATCGGAGCCTGCCGAAACGGGGTCGGAGGATTCCGCCTCGTCATGACTCGCTTCTGTGTTTATAGCCGTAGGAGAATCAGTTTCACTCGCAGTATCGACACTGACTTCGTTCGTTTCTTCGTCGGTATCGTCCTCGTCGAGGCTCGAATCCGTCATCGACATCAGCGTAGCGCGCGCAACCTGCGCTTCGCTGCGGATGTCGATCCGCCAGCCAGTCAGACGCGCGGCAAGCCGCACGTTCTGACCCGCTTTGCCAATCGCGAGCGACAACTGCGTGTCTGGAACTGTGACAAACGCACTCTTCTCATCGTCTTTGATCGTCACTTTGACCGATTTTGCAGGCGATAGCGCTTCGCCGATAAACAGAGCCATGCTCTCGTTCCAGCGAACGATATCGATCTTCTCGTCGTAAAGTTCGTTCACGACTGCCTGTACGCGGCTGCCGCGATGCCCGACGCACGACCCGACTGGATCGACTTTCTCGTCGCGGCTGGTGACGGCGATTTTGGAGCGCGCCCCTGGCTCACGGGCAACGCTCTTGATCGTCACGGTTCCGTCGGCGATCTCAGGCACTTCCAACTCGAACAGGCGACGTATCAGGCTCGGGTGCGTACGCGAAACGACGACCTGCGGACCCTTATTAGTATCTAATACGTCGAGAACGTAGATTTTGATCCGGTCGTTGAAACGGTAAGGTTCGGACTCGACCTGCTCCTGCGCGGGCAGCATCGCGTCGATCTTGCCGAGCGAGATAACGATATTGCGTCCCTCGCGTCGCTGCACGGTTCCGGTCACGACTTCGCCGATTCGCTCGCTGTATTCGTCAAAGATTTTGCGACGTTCGGCTTCACGGATGCGCTGCACGACCACCTGCTTGGCGGTCTGCGCGGCAATCCGTCCAAAGTCCTTCATCTCGACATCGAAGGTCACTTCCTCGCCGATTGCGGTTTCGGGATGCGTACGGAGCGCATCAGCCAGTGCAATCTCTTCGTGCTCGTTGGTGACTTCCTCGACAACCATTTTGCGCGTAAAGACACGATACGGCACGGCGGCGGATCGGTTCTCATCGATCGTGACGTAGATTTCGCCATTGACGTCGACAGTTTTTTTGTAAGCGGTCGCCAGCGCCGATTCGACGGTTTCGATCAGCATATCGAGCGGGATGTCTTTTTCTTTTGCGATCTGCTGCAGAGCCTCAAAAAACTCACCACTCATTACCGCGTCTCCATTGCGCCTCCCGCTGCGCGCCTGATCCAAACAGACACAGGCGGCGCGGAGCGCCAAATTATTTGCCAGCGTTCGGTGAACGATACAGCTATTCAGTTATTAGGTCCGAGTTTGCGCCGATCGATACAATAGGGACTAAAGCAAAAGAGTGGGCGCTAACCCACTCTCGTGACGCACGGCGTTTCGCTCTTCAAACAGTATAGCACAGCACAGACGAAATTACAAGGGAGGCGCCATGCGACAGCCACCTGCGGCTAGTGCAAGAAAAACCTCAATGAGTGTCAATAAATGCATATCAGTTATAAATACGACGAAAATATGCGCTCTATTGGAAGGACAGTTACTTTTTCAGATGACTGGTTCCTGGTTCCTGAATCGGCACTCCGCCCGCGCAAAGCGGGCAGTCTTCCTGCGCATAGGTCACCGCTGTTACGGTCAGCAGTGGCTCCTGCCGAACGTCGAGGGAGACAGTTCCACCGCTGCGATCGACCAGTACAGAGACACCGATCACCTTTGCTTCGTGCTGCGCTGCGAGTTCGAGACACTCTCGGGTCGCTCCGCCCGACGTCATGATGTCGTCAACGATCAGCGTACGCGTTCCCGCTTCCAGACGCAGACCGCGCCGCAGCGTACGCTGCCCATTCTCTTTTTCGGCGTAAAGTGCGCGGACACCGAGCTGTCTTGCGACCTCGAAAGCAAGCAGGATTCCGCCTGTCGTAGGACCCAGGACGACCTCGATATTGTCATTTCGGAATCGTCTCGCAATTTCGGCGCAGAGCGTCTGGACATGATTTGG
>JBBQPY010000267.1:0-3811 GCA_038216735.1 Chthonomonadales bacterium | reverse complement strand
CGAGGCAGCGGCCTCACCTGCTGTCTAAAAGCAGCACTCTTCCTTCGTCCGCCCGGTGACGAGAATGGTTCACCTTGGCCGCAAATAAGTGGCGCATCTTGGGCGAAAATCAGTGGCTCATTTTGGCCGAAACTTGACACGCTTCGCTCAGGATCGGAAGTACATCGTAACAGTGATGAACGCAGAGGCCGAGCGAAGCAGTCCTCCAGGTATCCAGGGTTCCGCGTTGCAGAAAAGTACTCACGCATCCAGTAACGTCTATATCGAGCAGTTCGAAACTGATACCGTTTACATCTCTACTCGCAAAACCGCTCGGCATCCGAGCAGTTTGATGTTCTTCCCAGAGCTCTTGAATCAGTTCGGCATTTGTCTCAGTCAGATTTTCATCCATTTTTTACGTAATTCGAATCAGGCAGTGCGTTCGATCTCGCCTCCATTATACACCGTTCGCTCAGAACCCGTCGGGGGATCAAACGCATTGCGCCACAAAATCAAGTATCTATCCGCTCTCCGCGCTAGCTTTTGTCATGCTTCGCAAGTTGCGCTTGCGCTATAGCACTTGTAACATACAAAATGTTCAAGAACTCTTCAGCCAATGTGAGTACATCCTGCGCATCCTCTACTGTAACAAGCTTGTCTAAAAGGTGCGCTCCATCGTTTCCAATAAGCCGGACAGCGTGTGCCCATTTCTTCTGCTCTTCGGTAATGACCCCCTTCGTGTACAGTGCGTTTATTTTCTCGTATAGGCTCGTCCCGGTCGCTCCTTTCTCCAGACAAGCTGCTTCTAGTGCTCGACGTGCCATAGTGGAACACGCTTTATATGCCTCAATGCTATAGCAAAGCTTGGCCTCCATCAAATCGCTCCGGATAATCTCAGGTATCCGTTCATCAGTAGGTGATGGCAGGGGAGTAGGGTAGATTGTGTAAGAGTCTGTATAACCTTTCTGGCCTGAGAATCTATGACTCGCCTGAAAAACTAGGACCATTTTGTGGCACCCCTGGCATTCACCCATCCACCATATCTCATTTGCTCTCGGGCGGGAAACAGCTGGATGACCTGCTGTCGTACTGACTGGACCTATACCCGTTTTCTCATGGCAATATGGACAGAACATAGAACACCGTAACTGATCGTCTTGCTTTTCCATAGAAGAAAATTACCTCCTAATAAATTCAACGTGCTGTTGCTTCATGGCTAAAATAGTGCATGTGGTGTAGGACACAGAAGTGCTATTCAAGTTGATTGGGATGCTGGCTCTGTGAAGTTGCTACGTCAGCCATCTTCGGCATGAACGGAATGATCAAGAATAGAGGTGGCGCAAGCATCGTACCCAATCCCCACATGAGTGGACTGCGATTTCGATTACGAGCAAACCAAGCTGCCGGAACAGCGAACAGCATACCAAAAACGATGTATCCAAATACTTGTGGCCACTCGCCATTCCGTCCCGCCTGTATCGCGCCACCTAGCAAAGTTTTGGAACGGTTGCTCGCGTTTGCAGATGAAATAGTTTCTATTCCAATCCTGAGCTTTTCGGCTAACTGTGGATCAAGGGTTTGTAATATTCCATACTCTTGCATTGCCGATTCTTTTTCGCCAGAAGCAATGTATGATAATCCAAGCCCAAAATGACCAATTGACGAGTCAGATTTTATGCTGAGAACTTTTTTGAACGACTCCACAGCTTGTGTATTGCGGTTCAATCGCATATGTAGCAATCCATCACCGTAATTGGCTTCAAGCGAGTTTGGATCAATCTGTAGAGCTTTGTTAAAAGACTTTTCTGCCTCTGGCCAGTTCTCCAGCTTCGTGTAAGCTAACCCGAGATTATAGTAGGCAATCAAACTGTTCGAGTCGAAATTTATGGCATCCTTGCTGGCAATAACCGCGTCGTTAAATTGTCCAAGATGGTTGTAAGCCTCAGCTAAGTTCATGCTCGCTTCGGCGAAACCGGGTTTTAGAATTGTAGCTTTTTTATAGTTAGTCGCTGCTTCCTGCCAATTTCCTAATTGCCCACACTCGCATCCCTTGTTATAAAATGCTTCAGCATCTCCAGATCGTTGAGCAATAAGCGGCTGGCATAATAGTATAAATAAGCCAAACAGACAAGCGAGGCGAAGAATACGCATTTGCTTTTCCCCAACTAAGCTCTATATTATCTAATTCGCATCGAGTCTCAGCTCTTGTATTCGGCTAGTAATGAAATGAGTGACGTAGTGAGCATAGCGATCCTGATCTGTATTTCCAGACGAATACTCTCGTTTGTTCAGCAATGCCAAGGCATCATGGATAGCGTAGTCTACTTCTGTTAGCTCATCTCGGTAAGCTTGAACAGCGTCTGAAGGCAAGTTTTTGATATGCACATTTAAGTCACTGCGTATCTGTTCCAAACCATATACCGCGTCCTGCTTGTAATCGCGATTAAACATCCCCTGCATCATCTTCTCGATGTGCCAGCCGTGACTAGTGTTCATGTATCCTCCTCAGATGCGTACAGTCGTTAACCAAAAAATCAGCCGATCAATTCGAAGTGAAGTCGAACACAGACTTACAGAAATCGAGCGGACAATTCGTGCAAAATAAGACGTGGAAAGAGGGATTGTGCGGAACGTTAGCGGGCGACGTCACTCCCGGTGTACTGCTCGGCGGTGCCGAGACCGACGAACGACCAGTGCAGGTCGGGTCCGGTGCCGAAACGGGCGGAAGTGGTATCGGAGAGGCGTATCCAGGAGACGTGACTGTCCACGAAGACGATGTTCATCTGCGCGCGGCGGTCGTGTTCGGAGGCTTCGCCATCGGTGTGGTACGCCCACTCTTCCCAGAGGAGCGCCATGTTGGTGGGGTTGGACACCTGATCAAGATACTCCCCGCCAGCGAGCCACAGCTTGTACTCATAAGAGGTCAGCGGGCGGGCGGTTCGATCCTGATCGGCAGGGCAGAGAAGTGCAGGAGAAGAAGCGCTTATGCCGCTTCGGGAGCGGTTCATGTACGGAATTGCGAGGGAAACCCAGCTCGTCTCACCCTTGTACTCGGGCACGGCTCGACAGAAATGATCGTGCCAGTAGAGTAAATCAAAAGGATGTGAGGCGCTTTCAGGGTCGGCAAGGTAGGTAGGGAATTTGCTGTCGTAGTCCTCTGTGTACAGCGCGATCGACAGCGCACTGTGATGCATGTTCGACGCGCAGGCGGTGCGCTGCGCCATCTGGCGCGCGCGCGCGAAAACCGGCATCGTGATTGCAGCCAGTATGAAGATGATGACACAAACGATGATCAATTCGAGGAGCGTGAAAGCATGCAGCCGCTTCCGTTGAGACTGTGGAGTGGTTGTGGTAGGTGCAATGTCTGAATTACAGTTGTGAACGAAAGCGCGGGGCAGCCGCATCGGAGACGTCCTTCATTCAACCGAAATCTAATCTCACCCGTGCCGGAGGCATACGGGATCTTCGACGCGAATAGTTTATACTACAGTCTAACACACAAAAGCGCTTGTAAGCAAGGTAAATCGATATGGATCAGACGAATCGCAAGATATTTCGTTCCGATTCGTGACGAGCGCAATTGCCGGGCAGCAGAATGAACGGACGACGATCCAATCTTGCAGGGGAGTGTTCGATGATGTCGGTAGAATTCTGCCAGTCTTCGCCGCCCATGCCAGCGTGAAGGCTATTCGGGCCTTGTGCTATTTAGAGTGCCCTCGGAAATTTCATTTACTGTCAATAGCTGGTATTTTGAGCACAGGACTTCAAAGCCAGGCTAAAAGATCTGCAACTTAATAATGAGAATGCCTGGCAGGCTGCTTAGCCTGCCGTG
>JBBQPY010000266.1:0-3850 GCA_038216735.1 Chthonomonadales bacterium | reverse complement strand
CATCTGAGGAGGTTTTGGGAGCGTCGGGGTTTCGTCCCAGTCGTCGCCGACACTGGATAAGAGGGCTGCTGGTGGTGTGCCTGTTTGGCATTGGATTTATTATGATCGGCAGACAATTGATGAAGCCGCGCTGGCATACATTATATAGTCATGGTCAGCCCGGCGACCCATTCGCGCTCGCCGTACAGTGCCCGCAGGGCTGGGAAGAGACGACCGACGCCTCGCTATCCGGAAGCAGTTTCAATGCGATTATGATCCGACCGAAACCCTCGGTCGGCTGGCTGCACTGGTGGCAGGAGCACATCCTGCGGCAGACTATGCAGGATCAATCCATCACTCTGATCCTGACCGATTCGCCTGCCGTATATGCTCGACACGGAAATATATCCCACACCACAGTTGCTGCCATCGGTAACGACCTACAAATTACGATCGACAATCCGACCGCGCAAAATGCGGCAGCGGCGCTCGAAACTCCGGCCATAGCGGAGGCAAATGCAATGAGTAACATGGAAGAGATGCTGCTTTCAATAAAGCCTGTTAATAACGGCACTATGACGATGAAGCGTACCCGGCATCCTTTAGGCGAAGAACTCGACACGACGACAGTGTTATCGAAGCCGGGAGGGTCGCCATCACCCTCTGTGAGTCTTAGCGCAGTGACGATCATCCTGCCAACCGACACGCCAGCAGACAGAGCGAAGGCGATCACAATCGACGCAGAAGAGAACGATAAACCCGGATCCGAGGCTGAGCGCGTCCGTCAGGAGATCATTCGGCGCGTGCGGATTGTCAAGCGATGATTCCGTCGGAGTAGGCAGCCAGAAGGCAAGCCAGATGACAACACAAATCGAAATTCCGGACGAACATTGCAGCGAAACACCTAGGCTCATTGTGCTTCCCCGGCGTCGCAGTCGAATGCGCGGACTTGTGACAACAGTCCTGTTCCTGATTGCGTTTGCGATTGTCGGGGCAGTTGGCAGGCAGTTGACGAAGGAGCGCTGGCATACGCTGTACAGCCATGCACAACCTGGCGATGCGCTTTTGCTGGCAGTCGAATGCCCGGAGGGCTGGGAAGCGGACGGCAATCCTTTGCTCAGGACACAGAAGAGCAACAGCATCTGGATTCACCCGAAGCCAACGGTAGGGCTGCTGCACTGGTGGCAGGAGCATATGCTCCATGAGGTGTTTCATGATCATACTATCGTATTGACAGTCATGGAAGATGATCGTCCTGCTTCGAAGGCGGAAAACGAAGTGATGTTTTTGACGATTAAATCTGTCGATCTCTCGCCAACAACGACATTGACGCGTCATCGACTCGGTCCCGAAATCGATATAAGAAATGACATGGCTCCCATGCCGGGGTTCCAAGCCAACTTCTCGCCGACTAGCATTTCGACGTTCATCTTCCTGGATGAAACTCCGACAAACAATGCAGTCAGCATAATCATCTTTTCAAATGAATTCGGAGAGAGCTATCGGTATGCGGAGCGCATTCGTAAAGAGATCATTCAGCGCTTGAAGGTTGTCAAGAGGTGAGCGGCATACAGGTCAGGAAACAGCGGAACGCATATTGCGGAACGAAACTGCGAATGGAAAATGGCAGGTGGAGGAGAACAGTAGACCCCAGGACGAAAGGAACGGCATCGTGCGAACTACGACGAAAGCTTCGGCGGATACAGACACCGGCAAAGAACCGGTCATAGAACTGATCACGGACGGAAGCGACACGCCTACGCATAGACGTGCCCCACAAAACGTTAAAACGTCCTTGCGTCGATGGGCAATTCCCGGAGTGACTGCCTTTCTGCTGCTGTTAGCGTTCGGTCGGTTCTGGGTCGTGAATCATCGCTGGACGAGCTTCGTCACTGCAGCGATACCGGAGACGCAGATGGCGCTGTCGATCGACTATCCTGGCTACTGGAATACGCCACAGGAGCATAACACCAGGGATAGAGTCGAGGTGCGTATGGCGCCGCCTTATCCGCCGAAATTAACGGTCTGGCTCTCAAAAAACCTGCTCCACAAGACACCGCCTGTGCAGCATGGCATTCATATTATAATCCAGCCCAACGACCCGACGCACGCAGAGGCGACCATGCCAATACCGAAATTCAGGCAGCCGTTCCAGATTGTACAACGGCAAATCCACTGCCCGCTCGGCATCGCGAATGACCGGACGATTATCATTTCGACACGCAACAAAAACACCTTCTGGGAGATACGCTCCTGCCAGATTTTGTGCGACGATCCTCAAATGTCGCGTCCGATCGCGATCTACATCTCCTGCGGTGGCATGCAGGTCAAAGATAAACAGGCGCAGCGCACATTTGATGAAATCATACAGCACCTTCGACTCGTAGTGGTAAAGTAAAGGTATCGCGCCACTGTTCGACGACAGTCACAACCGCAATTGCTACCGGGTTGGCGACTTAATTTCGGCTTGAAATCGAGACAAAACTCAGATGGACACAAACATTCAATTACGTTCCAGCGCAGCAGCCGGAACCATAGAAACTACAAAGACAGCAGGGTCCGTACGTCCGCGCGCCGTGCGCGATAATTTGCTCCTGCTGCTGTTCGCGACCGTGGCGACGGTGATTCTGAACTTCCTGCCGTACAATCACATTGTCCTGTATCCGCTGCGCCTCTTCGTGACATTCATTCACGAGAGCGGGCACGCTTTCGCTTCCGTGATTACGGGCGGCAGTGTGGAGTCGCTGACCGTCTCTCCGAATGGCGAGGGTCTCACGATGACACGAGGTCCGGGTTGGGCGGCCTGGTTGACGCTTTCCGGCGGGTATCTCGGAACGACGATCTTCGGCGCGGCGCTGCTGCATTTCGGAAGTTTCCGCCGCTGGCAATCAGCCGGGCGTGTGACACTTTATGCCGCCTCCGCCTACCTGCTGTTCATAACTCTGATCTGGGTACGCAATCCGATCCTCAACCCATTCACGTTCTTCACAGGACTCATTCTAGCGGGCATACTGTGGACACTGGGACGGTTTTCGTCGGCGCGAGTTGCCGATTTCCTGGCGAGTTTTCTGGCAGTACAGTGCTGTATCAATGCCCTGACCGATCTGCGTATTCTGTTTACCCTCACGACGAGTGCGCCCGGACGCGACAATGACGCCGTCTTTATGCAGCAAAACTATGGGCTTCCAGCCACTTTCTGGGCAGTGTTGTGGGCTGCGATCGCGCTGCTGATTGTGGGTGCGTCACTGTGGCGCGTATTCCGTGCTGCGGTACGTGAAAACCGCGCTGCCTAGGATACGTCAAAAACGATTATCCTGAGCCTGTGCAGGTGTGCGGCAAGCAGCGCCCTATCATGTGGCCGTCCGCTGTTTCTATCAGGAAATAGCCCATTCACGGATCCTTACTGCAATGCGAAACGCAACAGGGCGTCCCAATTTTATCTAGAACAAGTGACGAGTAGCAACCGATGAGTAACGAAGCTTTTCCGACAGCGCTCAAAAAAGCATCCGAAGCGGGAGCCTGTGAACACTGCAGCGCACTGGTCTATGGCGATAACCTGAAATGTCCGCAGTGCGGCAAGTTTCCCGTCAAAATACATCGATGCCTGCGGTGCGGGAGTATCTCTGCCAAAACAGCCGACAGATGCTGGAAATGCGGTCGCGTATTCCTGCCTGACAGCGATTTTCTTTAGTTCCAGTAATCCGCTTGCTTCATGGATCGAGAATAATCATTCAGCCCTTCGTCAATGAAGATTCAATGGAGATTTCATAACGGTCTGTAATCTATCTATCCCGCCGTTCAAGGCTAGTCGTTAGTTTCACGAAGTTTTATCGTTTTGGATCGGGTAGAGCCGCTTGAGTTTTTTACGTGC
>JBBQPY010000265.1:0-3860 GCA_038216735.1 Chthonomonadales bacterium | reverse complement strand
GTGTTCGTTTTTTCAAAAAAATGTAAAACCTTCATTTAACCGTTATTCGCGTTACGGTTCTTTATTTTTGGTTTAATTTTGATTATGTCCGCGGGTTTCCGAAATTTAGTTAGACGAGATCGAGTGGTGTGTTAGGTTCCCCACACCCATAGAGCAGGTGCGCCAAGCGGCTCGGCTTAGATTCGAGCCAGGTTCTCCTCATTCGTTCGTCCTTCGCTGTTTCTCGCAACATGATGAAATTTCATGCGATTGTGCGACGACAACGGGCTCAAGGGCTGTCGGTAGTTCGTGGAGGCATGCGACCATTCCCCGCCCTCAGGACCCGTCGCTCAAAAGCGTACCGGTTTGGAATTTTCGTCGGGCGGTTGAGGGCGCGAATACTTCCAGCCCAATCTGCGCAACGCCCGCAGACCGAGTGTGAGCGCGAGCGCTTCTTCATTTGTAAGCAGAAGAGGCGATAGCCGAAAGCCTGCCAGCAGCCGGTACGCACCGCCCACCCTGGCGAAGCCTCTACCGGAATGTTTAGCTCTCGCAGCCGCGCGATGTAACGCTGCACCGTGTGCACATCGACCTCAAGACACTCGGCCAGTTCCGCGCCCGTACCCAGACGCCAAGGAGCAACTGCCAACGTGAGACCGACCGGGCCTCCACCGATTAATAAGAACGTCTGCGTCATACTGCGTCTGCTGGTTCATGTTCATTCTCAAGACATGGATCTGGAATTCGAGTCAATGTCCCTCGACGTAGGAGATCGCTGCAATTCTGCACGGCGTTCTATGGTTTACCTGCTCCCGCTTTATGGGTTGTGAATCGAGACAGGATGAACTCGCGGGCAAGACTGCCTGCGGCTCTTCCTCCAATTCCTATCGCTGTACTCGTGAAAACCAGACCTGGGCCACGGTCGGCGTGGGGGTAGTAGAAATTGTTGACCGATCCCGCTACGAGATCCCCTAACAGATAGGAATAATTCGGTACATTTCGCCCGCTGTCGTTCCTGATCAAAACAGCAAAGCTGACCGCGTGAATGAATCGCGACTTGAGTGAGCCGGTGCCCTGATAAAAGTAACGTGGGTCTTGGTGGAAAATCGACGGAAACACCGCGTGACTCAGGAGATCGCTGAACAGCCCATCGCCATATAAAGCCGCATATCGCTTTCCATAGCCTGCGGCGTCGTCTCCATAACCAGCATAGGTATCGTTCGCCTGTTCGAGTGCCGCCCCAATGCCCGTACCCACGAAGCGGATAGGATCGAAAGTCTCGCGAAGTGCAAAACGATACTTCTCCTTGCTGGTGAGCGGCACGGCGTCGTAAACGAAGCTGGTGTAAAAGTTCGGCACGATGCCAAGTACGCGCTGTCTTTCTGAGGCTTTTACCTGTGCGTTGGCAATCTTTGAGTTGTCCGCGATGACTTCCACGTTGGCGTTTTCACCGGCAACGGCCAGAGTCGCAGGCTTCGCTCTAAAGACCTGCGCTTCGGACAAGGTAACTGGGGCTGACTTGTATGAAACAAATCCAGGCGAGTCGATCAAGAGTGTATAGGTGCCTGCCGGGAGCTTCTCTATCGCGTAATCACCGCCAGAGTCCGATCTACTTTCCCGTATGAAACTTGAGTCGGCATTCGATAGCCTCACACGAGCATTCGCAATGGCGGCGCCGGTAGGATCGAGGACCATACCCGTAATGGCCGAAGCTCCGGCCGCATCTGCCGACGATGAAATGCTGCTTGTCTGTTGCGTCATAATCGCGCCGGGGTCCTTAGGGAGCGCATAAGGTGATCGAGATTGTTGAGCGACGGCGATTCCAAACGATGGCCAGCACGCGACTACGATGATCAAGGCTGCGGATGAGAGTGGCCGCGCCACGCACATCCGGTTGGGAAAGATTTCCGTCATGACTTGCCTCCGGGAAACGGGTGAGTGGCTGAAGATCGTGCTACGAGGCAGAACGCGGCTCATAAATAAGAATCTCTGCTCCACGCAAGCGCGAGCAGATGACATAAACCCTGTGCGTCTCCGGGTCGATCGCAAGCGTATGACCTCCGGCCCGGGTGTGAACGGTGTCGAGCACTCTGTACGTTCCTTGGTCAGATTGCTCGATGACTGTCATGCTCCCGGCTGAATTAGCGGTATAGATCCTGTGTAGACCGGCGTCCCAGCCAACGACGTCTACGAATCTTCCGATGGGAACCGAAGAGAGGATATGTCCATTCGCTAAGTCCATTACGACCAGCATCCGGTTGGAACAACCCACAAACAAAACTTTCCGGACGGGATCGATAGCGGCCCCCTTAGGACCTTGACACGGCGAAACCGCGAACCGTGAGACAACCTGCTTCCGAACGGGGTCAACAATGACGACCTCGTTCTTGTCTTTGAGCGGCTGGTAAATCAATCCGGTAGCTTCATCGACCTGAGGAAACTCTGGTGAACCGCGAAGCGAAATCGTCGTTGTATGCTCCAAATCGTTCGCTGAGACCACAGTTGCCGAATTGCTTCCACCGTTCCCTGCATAGGCCACATTCAACTTACGATCGAATACGGTTCCGTCTGGGTCGATGCCGGCTGGAATCCGCTTGATCAGCGTAGCCTGTGGCATTTGCAGCACGACAATCTGTCCAACTTCGCCCGCAGAAACAAACGCGAGGCCGGAGTCTCCCGAAAATGCCACCCCGTGAATGCCATCAAGGCCTCTGGCGAGAAACTGCACCGACAATGTCTCTGGGTTTATTTTGAGCAGACTATCTGCGGACGAGTAAGCCACATACAGCTCATGATCGTGCACCAACGCGTAGTCTGTGCCTGAAACTACACCTTTAGCAGGCGGAACTCCGATCGTTGCAACAAGGCGCATCGTCTGACTGCTCTTGGGCCCTCGAACGATGATCGCGGCAACACCGGCCAGCAGGACAGCAGCAAGGCAGACTGCAATCCAAAAGGTTCGTTTTAGCCAATTACCGCTGGCCTTCATACGAGGTGTATTGCTCGGGTTTGCCGAGTTAGACGTAATCATACAACAACCGTAACATATATTACGGTTGTCGCACTGGAGTATTCTTCTTGGGTGGCCAATTTAAAAAGGATTGCCAAAAAGCGAACCCGAGGTGGCCGCCCTCCCGCCGATCAGATCGAGAGTCGAAAAGAAGCTTTACTCGACGCTGCAACGGAGATTTTCCTGGAGTCCGGATTTGTGGGCGCGAAGATGACCGTGATCGCAAAAAGGGCGGGATCCTCGATGGAGACGCTGTATGCCCGCTATCCCAACAAGGCGGAGCTGTTTGCAGCAATCATTCGCAGGAAATCTTCAGGTCTCCTCGACGTGGTCGGGCCATTGAGTCCTGATCGAGAGCCTCGCGAAGCACTCACCAACTACGGAATAGAACTCGTTACCATGATGACAATGCGCGACACACAACAGTTGCACCGGGTCGTGATTGCGGGGAGCATCGAAGCGCCAGAGCTGGGTGCTCTGTTTTGGGAAAATGGCCCGGGGCGGGGTTTCCGGATCGTCCGTACCTATCTGCATGAGCAGAAGATGCGTGGGACACTAAAGATCGATGACGCGGACCGGGCTTCGGGCGTGCTGCTCGGCATGTTTGTCGGGGGCATCGTGCTCCGCTCGACATTGGGAATGCCCACCATCATCAATACCAGGGAGGCTCAAGCAGGATGGGCTGCATACGTGGTCAACACCTTCCTCAAGACGCTGGGCTAGTCGGCAGTTCAGTGCGTATCCAATCTATAGAAGAAACAATTGATGAGTAACCGATGTTACGCTTATTCCGAGCGGCACAAAATCATCAGAAACGAACCCGGTCTGAATGGCCATGACTCGATGGGTGGAAAGACAGAGCCTTGATTTC
>JBBQPY010000264.1:0-3921 GCA_038216735.1 Chthonomonadales bacterium | reverse complement strand
CGCTGACTGACCGGCTCGTAAAGCGCCCCGGACTTCGGGCGGTTGTGAAAGACGTAGACGCGCGCATATTCCCCTTTGGCCCGAAGCGATTCGCTTGCAATCTGAATCTGCCCTACTAGCGGGGTAATTGCCTTTATAGAGCCTGGCACGCCGAAGTGCGCTTTGACCGGCAGGCCTGCATCAGTCAGCAATGTTTGGACTCGCTCACCGACAGCCCAGACCAGGGGTTTACCCGGCAGACCAGCTAGCGTCTTGATCGCAAAATCGGCAACCACATCGTTAAACTGACCCACCAGTCCCTGATCGGACCCGAAAACAATGACACCGATCTCGCCTGTAGCGGCCTGTCCTTTCCGTTCACCCCCCAAGACCGTCGGCCCGCTCTCCCGCAGGCACGCTCCCAACCCTAGTTCCACGGCCCGATAGTAATCAGTCAGCGCACGCACCGATTGCTGGTACTGGCCGATACTCGATGCCGCCACGGCTTTCATCGTGCGGACGACCGTCTGTATCTCTCCGGCGCTGCTGATCTTGTGGCGCAGGCTCGCCGCGGTTTGACTCATGGTTTCACCTCAGGCTCAGCCCCAGGCTTGACCTTCGTAGAAACTTCCGGCTTGCCCTCAGCGTGTGATTTAGGTGCAGAATCCGGTTTGGGGGAAGGATCGGTTTTGGGCTGAAAACGTGCCAGCGATTTGCTTGCGGTAGCGAGGATCGTTTTGCGATCGTCGTCGCTCAATTTTGCATCTCCGTCCAATCGGTCGCGCAGTTCCGGCGGCAACTCCGCCGCACTCAGGGCGCTCTGGGCGTCCGTCATATCGTCCAGAGGTACGCCGTCGAAGAGTCCTGCGGTCAACGCCAGCAGCAAGGCGATCTGTGCGGGCACGGACACCGGGGCGAATTCCGGCTGTTTGAGGCAGGCGCGTATTCGTTTTCCGTGCTCAATGGTTTTGCGTGTGTTTTCATCGAGATGGGCGCCGAACCGGGAAAAAGTTTCGAGTTCCTCGAACTGCGCATAGGCGAGCTTGAGATCGCCCGCCACCGCGCGGTAGGTCGCCCGTTGCGCTTTGCCGCCGACGCGCGAAACGGATTTACCGACATCGACCGCCGGCAGCACACCTAGTTCGAAGAGTGAAGGCGATAGATAAATCTGCCCATCTGTGATAGAGATCAAGTTGGTCGGAATATAGGCGGAGATGTCCTGCGCTTCGGTTTCAATAACGGGCAGTGCGGTAAGAGAGCCGTTTCCGAGTTCCGGACGCAGGTGGGTGGCACGCTCTAGCAGGCGTGAGTGAATATAAAATATGTCGCCGGGGAAGGCTTCACGGCCGGGCGGACGGCGCAGCAAGAGTGAAAGTTCGCGATAGGCTTGCGCATGCTGTGTGAGGTCGTCGTAAACGATGAGTACATCTCGGCCCGCTTCCATGAAAAACTCCGCGATGCTGGTTGCAGCGTAAGGAGCGATAAAAAGGAGCCCTGGCGGGTCGTTACCCTCGGCCACAACGACGACGGTGTAATCCATTCCGCCTTTTTCACGTAAGAGGGCCACGGATTTCGCCACAGCGGATGCGCGCTGACCTATAGCACAATAGACGCACACGACGTTCTTACCCTTCTGATTAAGAATCGTGTCGGTCGCTATGGCCGTTTTGCCAGTCTGCCGGTCACCCAGAATCAACTCCCGCTGACCGCGCCCGATGGGAATGAGCGCATCGATGACCTTCAGACCTGTCTGAAGCGGGACGGTAACCGGCGCGCGGTCCATGATCGGCGCGGCAGGACGTTCGATGGGCAGTCGCTTGTTGGAGTCCACAGGGCCGTTATTATCTAAGGGCCGCCCGAGGGGGTCGATCACGCGTCCCAGCAAGCCCTGGCCTACCGCCACGTCCATGACCCGGCCCGTGCGCTCGACTTCATCGCCTGTGTGCAGCTGCTGGTATTCTCCGAGCAGCACGACACCGATTTCATCTTCATCCACGTTGAACGCGATGCCGAGAAGGCCGCCTGCGAACGTGACCAGTTCATCAAAGCCAACTCCTGGAAGCCCCGACACTTTGGCGATGCCGGTGGCGACACTGATGATCGTGCCTACTTCCCTGGGCTTCAGTTGCGGTGTGAAGGCGTTGAGCGCCTTGCTAATCTCGGCAAAAGTATTATCGATAACTTTTTGAAGGCTCTCCGGTTCCTTATCCATTGACTCCCTGTTCATTGACTGCAGGCTTCACTTCCGGATCTTTAAGTTCAGGATTAGTTTTGAGTTCCGGTTTGTCACTCTCTTTAAGCAGTTCATCAAGGCTTTTTTCCAGCGAGGTGAGATAGTCCGCGATACTCCACGCCACTTTCTGCCCATTCACTGTCAGTTCGATGCCGCTGATCAGGTCCGGCGCAGTCTCGTATCGAAGGCGTATGTCTGCAGAGAACGTTTCATTGAGCGCATTTTGTATCGCTGCCTGCTGCTCCGCAGGCAGATCGAACGCACTGCATACGAGCGCCGGGTCAGACGCTGTTTTCAGCGCCTCTCCAAGTTTTTGTTTTGTAGAGTCATCCAGCTCGCGGAGACGGCGTGTGAACACTTCTCCCATACGTTCTTCCAGACTCGTCGTGGCGAGATCCTTCAGTGCCTTACGCGCGATAGCAAAGACTTCCATTTCGGTGCGGCGACTCATGGTTTTGTTCAGGCTGTTGGCGTTGTCTCTCAGCGCCTCCTGTCGTTTGGTGCTCAGGTCGTCGGCCGCCTTCCGCGCTGCGTCGAGGAGCCGCTGACGTTCGGCTTTCACCTCGTCCGTCGCCTTACTTAGGAGCGCGGCGCGCTGCTGGTCGAACTCCTCGTTCTTGTGCTGAAAGTCGTCGCGATCTTTCTGTGCTTCGGCCTTTTTCGCGTTGGCGTCGGCAAGTTCTTTGGCAACCCCCTTCTCCCGCGCATCAATGGCAGCGAGAATGGGTTTGTAGAGAAAGCGTTTCATCAGCCACACCAGGATGAGGAAGTTGAGCGCCTGAGCCCCGACGGTGAACCAGTCGATCAGCATGGGTTTACTTTCCTGTCGCGTGGGCTATGATGTGGTTCCAGAACGGATTCGCGAAAATGAGAATCATTGAGACCACAAAGCAGTAGATCGCGATGGATTCGATCATTGCAAGACCAACAAACAGGGTCCGAGTGATGGTGGAGGAGGCGTCGGGCTGCTGCGCTAGAGAAGTCAGCGCCGTGGCTACCGCGCGCCCTTCTGCGAGCGCCGGCCCTATACTCCCCAGGCTTATCGTGAAGCCGGCGGTAACGATGGAGGCAATGGCGATACTGGTAGTACTATCCATGTTATATACTCTGTTTCTTTCTTTTCCTATACTGGTTGTGATGTCGTTTCAGATTTCAGATAACGATACTGGTCCGCTCCGTTTATTGCGGTTTAGCTTCGAGTTACCGGCGCTGCTTTGTCAACTTTGGATTTGCGAGATCCTATGGCTGCGGCGATGTAAACCGCAGCAAGAATGCTGAAGATGTAGGCCTGAACCATCCCGGTGAGCAGACCGAGCGCTGTCATGACGATCGGAAAAAGGAAAGGCGTGATGGTGAGCAAAATACCGACAAGCATCGCTCCGCTCATCATGTTGCCGAACAGGCGGACGGCCAGAGCCAGCGTTCGTGAAAGTTCACCGATGATATTGAACGGCAGCATGAAAACAGACGGCTGTGCAAAGGACTTGAGGTAGCCGCCCAGACCCTGATCCTCAATGCCGAAAAGCGGCACGGCGACAAACACGCATAACGCTAACGCCGCGGTGGTCGAGAGTGAGCCTGTCGGCGGCTCATAACCAGGCAGGACAGTGCAAAGGCTGGAAGCTGCGACAAACAGGAATAGCGTTCCCAGAAAGGGGAGATACTTTTCCGGATGGGGGAGCCCGACCTCTTCGATCTGTTTTTCAATA
>JBBQPY010000263.1:0-4119 GCA_038216735.1 Chthonomonadales bacterium | reverse complement strand
GTGCCAGCCGCTGCAAGCCGTCCGAGAAGATCGCCATTTGTGAAGCGCCTCCGACGTGATAGCCATACTGTGCGGTTTCGAGAGCCGCTGGCACTTTTGCTGCCCGCTGGAACGCCGCACGCTCCCTTCTTCGCTCCCCTGTTTCGTTTCGCCTCGGACAGCACCGACACTACCGCTGCGAACGATCAACTGATAACGTTCCTGACTTCACCCCGTATTACCGATCGCGCTGACGACGACCTGACTTTGCTGCTCGCAACACGGATATAGAAACCCCTCTCCCAATGTTCAGGGAGAGGGGCTAGGGTGCGGGAAAACAGTATCGGAGTGAAGCCTAAAATCGTTCGAATCGCTCTACGTCCATCACAAAGCAGACCGCGCCGCCGACCTGCACCTTCACCGGACTTGGCATGAACGCGCCGCCCGTCGGCGCCGAATCGGGCGGCAGAACATTCACAAACTGCTCCCGTGTCTTACAGCTGTCGCGAATCACATCGATTAGTCGTTCCGCCTCTTTGCCTTCGACGCCGATCAGCAGCGTCACATTGCCCTCGCGCAGGAAGCCGCCGGTACTGCCGATCTTCGTGAATTTGAACCCGTTCCGCAGCAATGCCTCGATGATTTTGTTTTTGTCCCGATCATGGACGACGGTAATCACCAGTTTCATCCGACTATCTCCTGACTATGCCTGCCGTACAGGCGGCACAAAGCTGCGAACGCGCCGACGAGTCTCGACCCTGTTCAGTTATTGGGCGGTGTCTGCGCGGGATTCTCCTGCAGACGTGCGAATACGATAGTGACGATACGTTCATGGATTAGTTCCGGTGGTTCGCTTGCGTCCAGAACATGAAAGCGCAGAGGTTCATTCGCCGCCGAGGTCAGGAATCCCTCCCTTACACGTTCGTGAAAAGGCAGACTTTCTTCCTCCATGCGATTGCGATCTGTCTGTCGTGACAGCCCGATTGCAGGCGGCAGATCGAGCAGCATCGTGAGGTCGGGAACGAGCTCGTCGGTGGCGAAGGTGTTGAGGGCGGCGACGGTCTCTCTCCCCAGCCCGCGCGCGCAGCCCTGGTAGGCGATGCTGGAGTCGATGAAGCGGTCGCAGATCACGACCGAACCGGCTGCAAGTTGCGGGCGGATCACCTGTTCGACGTTCTGGGCGCGGGACGCCAGAAACAGCAGCAGTTCGGCGCGTGGGGTCATCGTGTGGTGGAGGAGCAGACTGCGAATGCTCTCGGCAAAGGCATCTCCGCCCGGTTCTCGCGTCACGCAGACGATATAGCGCTCGCGTTCCAGCGCGGTGCGTAGCAGAGCGATTTGCGTCGTTTTGCCCGCGCCTTCCACGCCCTCGAAAGTAATGAAAAACCCTTTTTTCGCAAGCTCCGCGATGTCGATACTCCTTCGTAATTTTTCAGCCCTCATCCCAACCCTTCTCCCTACCGCTCATACTTCGCCAGGGAGAAGGGCGAAGCAATATCTGCATTGTCCCGCCTCTCCCTTATGAGGTACGAATGGCAGGAAGAGGGGTCGGGCAGTGAGGTCACCCTCGTATAAGAAGTTAAGGTTGAACAGTTGCAAAGGGTCAATGACTGCCATACAATTGCGCCCCTGCCCTGCATACGAAAGCAGGGCAGGGGCGCAGCTGAGTTTTCTGGTTCTTCTAGGCGCTGACAGGCAGGATGCGCACGCGGCGGTTCGGCTCGACGCCGATACTCTCGGAGGTCAGCTGATAGCGTTCGACAAGCTGGTGCTGCAGGCGGCGCGTGAACGAGTTGGCGGGCGCGAGTTCGAGTGGCTCGTTGCTCTGCTTCACCATTTCGATACCGTCCTGCGTCTCGACGAGCGCGTCCTCCATATCGTCGGGCTGCTCTTCCGCGACAGGCGCGAGCCGGAATATCTCCCGCACACTGCCCGCGATCTGCGCATACGTGTTGCTCTTGACAACGTAGACCGGCAGACGCCGCTGCGATGCCTCACGCATTTTGCCCGGTTCGCGCTTATAGGTTGCTTTCAGCGCGACGACCGCATCTGCATCCCCAATGTCACGCGCGATGTAAGCGGAGACATGCGTCTCGGCGATCGCACGATCGAGGCGGCTGCGGCTGACACCGTACGGGAAGATACGAACCGTAGAGGGCAGCGGCTTTGTCGGAGTCATCGCAGGCACGTTCGTCTCAGCAGGTCCCAGATACGGTACCGCTGTCGCACCGTTGTCCCTTAACTGCTCTTCAGTGCGCCCGGTAGGGCGCAGCGTCGGGCGTACTGGACTCGGGCTTTCACGGTCGGGGATAGGTCCGGCCATCCGGTCGATACGCTGAATGCGATCGTTTCTATCGTTCCTATCAACTCGATCGACCCGGTCGTTTCTGTCGTTGCGGACATTTCTGTCGTTACGATCGGTGCGCTCACCGCGATCACTGCGTGTACCCGGTCTGCCGTTATCGCTGCCATAATCCCTGTCGGGCAGTTCGCGAATCGTCGGCATCACATTGCTGCGCTGGATCACCTCGATTTGACCCTGTGCGTTGCGAATGCGGATTTCGGGGCGCGGCGGCGCACCGCGGAGCAGGCGATCGACGGTCTGCTCGACATCCTGATGCAGCGCGAGTTTATCGACTTCCATGATCTCGACGATCACATCGAAGGTAGGCGGCGACTTGCGCTCCAAAACGGTCTTCTGCGTGCCGCGCCGCTTTGCCTCATCGTCGGAGAGCGTGACGGCATGAATGCCGCCAACGAGATCGGAGAGCGTCGGGTTCATCATCAAGTTTTCGAGCGTGTTGCCGTGTGCCGTACCGACGAGCTGTACGCCGCGCTCAGCGATCGTACGGGCTGCGAACGCCTCCTGCTCGGTGCCGATTTCGTCGATTACGATCACTTCCGGCATATGGTTTTCGACCGCTTCGATCATCACATTGTGCTGCTGATCGGGCGTTGCGACCTGCATTCGGCGGGCGCGGCCGATCGCGGGATGCGGAATGTCGCCATCGCCCGCGATCTCATTCGAGGTATCTACGATCACGACGCGCTTCTTTAATTCTTCGGAAAGCACACGGGCGACTTCACGCAGCTTGGTTGTCTTGCCGCGGCCCGGGCGCCCTAGAATCAGGATGCTTTTGCCGCTCTCGACGATGTCCTGGATGATGTCGATCGTGCCATAGACCGCGCGTCCGATACGGCAGGTCAGCCCGATGACGCGTCCCTGACGGTTGCGGATCGCGGAGATACGGTGCAGTGTGCGCTCGATTCCCGCCCGGTTGTCTTTGCCGAACGAGCCGACGCGCCCGACCACGAATTCCAGATAGTCCGCCGGAATCGGCTCGGTGCCGAGTTCGACGACGCGCTCAGGGAATCTGGCTTCGGGAATGCGTCCGAGGTCCATCACGATTTCGAGCAGGTCGTCGAGCGACTCCTCTTTTTCGAGATTGGCGCGGAGAGCGGGCGGAAGGACTTCGAGCAGCTGCGATAGGTTATCGGTAATGCGCTGCTGGTTGGCGGGAAGCGGTTTCTGCTCATCGGTTTCGCCCGCATGGGCGCCGATGGCAGTGTCGAATGGTTTGTCGAATGTTGCGTCGGTCATTGTAAGTCGTGAAGAGATCGATTGGGTGGACATAAATGGAAGAACACCACTCCTTCTCGTGCGTCCGCAGTGCCGTGCGGCGCGCAAAGTCGGCGGGCAGCGGGGTGGCTGGAACCGGTTCGTCGTGTCCGATAGACCGCGTTTTCGTACAGGATCAAAGTATTCGAGTGGAGATTTATGTCCATAAAAGAAGTAGATTTCGCACACGCGATACACTTCTCACATCGAAAGGCCTGTATGATTGAAAAACGCTACGCCTGTTCCCAGTGTCCGGCTCGCGGGTTGATGAACGCATCCGGCTTTCGGCGGGACGCGGACTGCCTCTCGAAGGTCGAGATTGCAGCGGAAGGACTACAGATTTACTGCGTCGCTGAACTATGCTTCGTGTCGATAGAGCCGCTGGTCGGAACGAATGCGCAGACGGAAGCTGTATCGCATGATGCCTGCCATATGCTCAGTCCGTGCCATTCCAATGCTCATTTGCGATGCTGCACGTTCCCTACATAACAAGACCGATTTTCGGCGTGGAAAGTTTCCGA
>JBBQPY010000262.1:0-4141 GCA_038216735.1 Chthonomonadales bacterium | reverse complement strand
CCGCTGTCATTCGTTGCCGATGCGCTCGATGTGCTGGTCACGTACGACAAAGCCTCCGGACGAATGCGTATCGAGAGCAAGTCGCTCGATGGCAAAAAATAGCCGAGCGCTGATCGAAGCGCCGTTTGGAAAGCAAAACTTCGGCACAATTGAAGAATCCGTCTGCATGCGCGGTGCGCATATGCAGACGGATTCTTTTGTCCGATGAGAGTTGTATTCTCTTCCCCCCATTTGCCTTTTTGCATGGAGGGGGAAGGGTAAATCGCTCCGTTACTTTTTTGTGGAGTCTGTCGCGGAGGATGGTTTGGATTCCGTTTTCGATTCGGAAGAGGAACTGCTGGAAGATGCGCCGTTCGACGAGGAAGAGGAATCCGATGAACTCGATTTATCTGCGCTGGATTCGGCAGGTTTGCTCTCCGACGACTTGCTGTCTGCTGCTTTGCTGTCGGAAGAGGTGTCACTCGATCCCTTATCGGCCGCCGCTTTGTCGGCAGTTTCGGAGGTATCCGGCTTGCGTGAATCGTTGATGTACCAGCCTGACCCCTTAAAGACGATGCCTACCGGATAGAGCAAACGCTTGACAGCGCCTCCGCATTCCGGACAGATTTTGACCGGATCATCTTTCATGGCTTGAAAAACTTGAAATTCATGCTGACATTGCGTACACTGATACCCATACGTTGGCAAAACAGTCACCTCGATCGCGGGGAAATTGACGTAGTTTTTCGATCTAGAACCAATATCTGGAATCGATCAAAATCAGAGAGCGGAAGAAGACAGAAATCAGATTATGACGAAGACGCTTTATTATAGCCACGAAACCGGCGAATCTGCAAACACCGCGGGGCAGTTCCGCTATTGGAACGGACTACTGCCGCCGCTCAATGCATTGTGTGAGATAGAACGCTTCCCCATCCGGAGCCGCAATGTTCACTAAAATCATGCTGATCGTACTCATCAGCGGTGGGCTGGGCGGAACCTGGTACGTCTCCTGGCTGCGCCGCCGTCTCTATGTCACGCAGCGATTGCTGGAGGACGAGAAGACCCGTCAGCGCAGTATCTCCGCCTCGTATGGGCGCATTTCAGAACAGTGGTTTCCGCTGATGGACGGTTATCCTTACGACTCATCAGGGTTTCGATTCCTCGGCACGCCTGTGGACGGCGTGCAGTTCGAGGAAGATCGCGTCGTGTTCATCGAGTTCAAATCGAACCGCTCCGAGCTTTCTTCGGCACAGAAGCGGATCAAAAAGCTGGTGCAGTCGGGCAAGGTCTCCTGGGAAGAGTACAATTTCAAGGACGGCAAAGAGGGTTTCTGAAAATCCTGAAGTTAAAGCGGATACTAAAATGCTGATTGTCGGGCTGATGTCGGGAACGTCGGTGGACGGGATCGATGCCGCGCTGGTCGAGCTTGCGGGGGTGACACAGGACGGCACGCTGCGCTGGTCGGTTCATGCCTGCGTCTGTGTGCCGTGGGAATCGAAGCTGAGGCAGGCGATACTGGCAGCGTGTGCGCCCGACACGGGAGTCCAGCAGATTACCGCGCTGAACTATCGGCTCGGAGAATCGTTTTCAGACGCGGCGAGACAAGTCATTGCACAGGCGGGGCTGACCTTCTCCGACATCGATGCGATCGCCTCGCACGGGCAGACGGTCTGGCATCAGCCGACGCCCTATGACATCGCAGGAGCCGGCGTAACCGGAACTTTGCAAATCGGGGAGCCAGCAGTTATCGCGGCACGAACCGGCTGCCTGGTCGTCTCGGATTTTCGCGCCGCGGACATCGCCGTCGGCGGTCAGGGTGCGCCACTCGTGCCTTTTGCCGACTATGCCCTCTTCCACAGCCCGCACGAAACCCGCGCCGTCCAAAATATCGGCGGGATCGCCAACGTCACGCTGCTGCCTATGGGCGGAACACTCAAGGATGTCGTGGCTTTCGACACCGGACCCGGAAATATGCTGATCGACGCACTCGCTGTCCGGCTCACAGACGGAGCACAGACTTTCGATCGTGACGGCGCACTCGCGGCAGCTGGCACAGTTGATCGGAAAATCTTGATTGACTTTCTCGCCCATCCCTACTTTCGTCAGCCGCCTCCGAAATCGACCGGACGCGAACAGTTCGGCGCCGCCTATTCCGACCGTTTTCTCACCGCAGCACGCAAGGGAAACCTCAGCATTGCCGACATGCTTGCGACGGCGACAGCGCTAACAGCGGAGTCGATCGCTTGCGCCTATAGCAATTTTCTGCCCTCTTACATGTCTAATTCGACGTCCGGCGGAGGAATAAAAACGGTAATTTTAGGCGGTGGAGGCCTACGAAACAAAACGCTCGTCCGGATGCTCGTCGAGCGTCTGGCACCTGCCCGCGTCACCGATCATCAGGAGTTCGGACTGGACAGCGACGCAAAAGAAGCGGTAGCTTTCGCACTCCTTGCTTATGAGACTCTGCACGGTCGCCCATCGAATGTCCCCTCTGCGACAGGCGCGAACGCGCCCGCGATCCTCGGCAAAATCACCCTTCCGCCACGAAACACAGGAAAATTGCAAATCTGGCTTGACAATCGGCTCTAATCGGCATATAATCTCTGAGTGCGATGCCAGGTACAGCAGGTGGTCGGCGAACAGCCGCCCCTTCTTTTTGTTCGAAACATTCAATTTGTTTCGACGTACTATTCGCCTCCGAATCCCCTCTAAGAGCCGCCGAAACGGCTTCCTGGCAGAGGGAAAAGGGAGGAACGAACCGCGGCGGCGCGGTCTCTGTTCCTGCCGCCCGAGGAGCGCGTAACAATGTCTAATATCGTAATTGTCGGACTGCAGTGGGGCGATGAGGCGAAGGGCAAACTCGTCGATTATCTCGCCCGCAATGTCGGAATGGTCGTGCGCTACGGCGGCGGCAACAACGCCGGTCACACGGTCACCGTCGGCGCCGAAGAGTACAAGTTCCACCTGCTGCCTGTCGGTATCCTCGACCCCGCCAAAATCTGCATTATCGCCGACGGTGTCGTCATCGATCCCAGGGTGCTCGTGCGCGAGATCACCAGCCTGACGGCACGCGGAATATCCGCCGCTAACCTCAAGATTTCCTCTTCCGCGCACGTCATACTCCCTTATCACAGTCTGCTCGATGAGATGCAGGAGCTGCGGCGCGGCGCGCATAAGCTCGGCACGACAGGTCGCGGCATCGGTCCTGCCTACGCCGACAAAGCCTCCCGCGACGGCATCCGCATCGGCGAACTGATTAATCCCGAACGCTTTCGCATCCGACTCGCCGATCAGCTTCTTGAAAAGAATGCGATACTGACGCAGGTCTACGGCTGTAAGCCTTTTGATCTGCAGGCGATCGTCGAAGAGTATTCCGTGTATGCCGCCGCCCTCACACCCTATGTCTGCGACACCGCGCCACTCGTCTACGAAGGCGCTACTAATGGGCAGGGCGTTCTGTTCGAAGGCGCGCAGGGCGCACTGCTCGACCTCGACCTCGGCACCTATCCCTATGTCACGTCCTCGCACCCGATCGCGGGAGGCGCGTGCATCGGCACGGGCATCGGTCCGACCGCAATCGACGGCGTAATCGGCGTCGCTAAATCCTACACGACCCGTGTCGGAGCGGGCTGCTTCCCGACCGAACTGCTCGACGAGACCGGGGATTACATACGTGAAAAAGGGCATGAGTACGGCACGACGACAGGGCGTCCCCGCCGCTGCGGGTGGCTCGATCTGGTGGTCGTGCGCTACGCGGCACGTATAAACGGTCTGACTTGCCTTGCACTTGGGCATCTCGACGTTCTGTCAGGGCTGGACGAGGTCAAAATCTGCTCCGCCTACACAACTGGCAGCGGCGCGACGATTGACGATTTGCCCTCCGACCTGCCGTTCCGCACCGATCTGACGCCCGTTTATGAGACACTTCCTGGATGGAAAGAAGATTTGAGCGCAGTTCGCAGTCTGAGCGACCTCCCGATAAACGCCCGTCGCTACTTCGAGCGTGTCGGCGAACTGTCCGGCTGCCCCGTTGCAACTCTCTCGGTCGGTCCCGCACGCGAGCAGACGATCGTCTTCGAGGACGTACTTGCAAAAGTCATGAAACGCTAACTGCTCCGCGATTACCCCTCTCCCTACGTGAGGTACGAACGGTAGGGAG
>JBBQPY010000261.1:0-4152 GCA_038216735.1 Chthonomonadales bacterium | reverse complement strand
TTCTATCGGTCGCGGCGTCGGGCGCAAAGCCTCCGGCGTGCGCGATATAGTAGCCGAGATTTTTACCGGGCAGGTAAGGTACGCCTACCGACACGACGACCGCTCCGACGACCGGGATCATCGTCGGCGTTTCAGGTATGTTGATCGTATCGCCATCGACGACCAGAATATCATCGCCACCGCCGGGCTTACGCAGCGCCTCGGGCAGGTTGATCGCAAGATTGCCATACGGCTCCAGCTCTTTCGAGGTCAGTCTGCGCGGCGGCGTCACCAGTTCATGCTGGGCGAGTTGCCCGCTAAGCGCGGTCGCGGCGGCAGCTCCGGCAATGTTGGGTGTCGAGGAGCCGATTCCGCCACCGTCCGTCGCACCACTTGCGGCTTTAATACGTTCGATGTCCGACTTCGCGAGCTCGCGTTTATATTTACTGTCGTTGAGCAGGTTGCTGAGCTGGCTGATCGTGAGAGTCAGTTCCCGCTGGTTGGGCGCGATCAGCGTCGCCGGGTTGCGGAAGAACTGTGCTCCTTCGGCAAAGCCTTCCGGACGCAGACCACCCGCCTGTCGGATCACTTCGCTCAGGTGAACGGTTTTACTCGTCAGCAGTATTGGACCGGTCTTATTGACTGCGCCGCTCACATTGACCAGGATCGGCTTCTCCTGAATGCCCCCAACGCCCTGCACCGCGACGATATCGCCGTCTTCGAGCAGCACATCTCTTGCCGACTGATGATGAATGTCGAACTGCGTGGTTTCAATTCGCGTCTGCGCCTGTGGACCATCGAGCGCACGCCGGGCGTGACCGATCACGACCTCCGTGCCAGCATCCGGCAGAAAGCCGCCTGCCACCGCCAGCAAATCGCTGACGCGCATTCCTTCACCGCGCGGGTAGATGCCGGGCGTCACTACCTGCCCCGCGATCTGCACCTCATGAATCGGGATAAAATGGCTCTGGGAATTGTTGTAAATTCCGACGATATCGTTGTCTTCCAGCAGAAGGTCTTTGCCCGGAGCGCTGTGGACGACATCGGCGATTGTGACGATCTCCTGCTTATACGTGCCGTCGCCACGCTGATGCACCAGGACGACCATATCGGCATCGGGCAGCGGTCCTCCCGACTTGAGCAGTATATCGGTGAGCCGCATATTTTTGCTGTACTCATAGTCGCCCGGGCGCTGTACCGAGCCGCGCACCTGCACTCTGCGCGTGCCCACGAACATCGCTTCCGCACGGGTAAAGACTTCCAGCCTGTCCCATTTCGCGAGCGTCAGGTCGTTGGCTGGATCGCCGTCGATCGCCTTCATCAGGTCGATCGGGATGAGCGTCGTCGTGCCGTCGGGATCCCAACGGTAGAGATCGGCACGCCCCAGATACGCTTCGCTGAGGGGGTTGCGGGCGTTGCGGACGAGGTCGCTGATCTTCATTCCAGAACGCAGTTCATAATCGCTCGGCTGCTCGACAGCGCCGACGATCGTGACTTTATTGGTGATGATGTCTCGCAGCGTATTCACCTCGACGCTGTCACCATCGAAGAGCTTGAGATTCGCGACGGCTGCGGTATCGCGCAGGTCGATGCTGCGGAAAAGTCGACTCTGACCGGGATCGAACGTGGTGACCTGCACGGACTGGGTGGCGCCGGATGCCTTCACCCCATTGGCGTAGCGCAGCAGGTCTTTGAGCGTCTCGCCGTCGCGCAGTTCGTAGCGGGCGGGGCGGCGGACTTCGCCGCTCAGCGAGATGCGGTTCTCGGTCGGCAGCACACTCAGCACGTCGCCGGGCTGGAGCGGAATGTCTTCCTGTCCGACGCCGATCACCGTTTTATAATAGTCAAAGGTTCCGATGATTTTTCCGTGCCGCACGACTTTCACATCGCGCAGGGAGCCGTCCTGGGTCGGACCGCCCGCCTGATAGAGCAGGTTGAAAGCAGTGTAGTTGGCAGGAACGATGTAAGTTCCGGGCTGTACTGCGGCGCCGAGCACGGAGACGGACATTGTACGCAACGCGGTGAGGGTCAGCGTGACCGTGGGATTTTTAAAATAGCGCTTGAGCTGCAGCTGCAGCGCTTTCTCCGCCTGATCGAGCGTTTTACCCCGCACATTGATCCGTCCGGCTTCTGGGAGCGTCATTGAACCTTGCTGGTCTACGGTGAGAGTCTCTTCGCGCGGCGGGAGCGTCGGTGTCGTGATACGCATCGTGATGATATCGCCGCCGGAAATCTGATAGTTCGTCGGGGGCGAAGCGTTGATATTACGCTGTCGCATCGAAAGCGGGTCGGCGACATTATAGCGCGCGTCGAGCGCGTCCGCATCGGGACGTCGCGGTCGGTTGTAATCGTCGTAAGACCCATAAGGGGACAACGGATAGTCGTTATAGTTGCTGTAGCTGTAGGGCGTGCCGTAGTCATCGATCGGGGAGGACCGGCGAGCGCGGAGTCGAGTCGGGGCTGTATCGTAGTAGCCGTTGTCGCCAATTGCCGGTGCGTTGGTACGGCTGGTACCAGGTATGGCTCCCAGACCGCCAGCCCCTAGGGCTCCCGCACCGAGTGCGGCGGCTCCGAATGCCGCGCGGCTTCCGCTGCCTCCTGCCGCCGCGGCGCGATCGGACATCGTCGCGTCGCTATTGCCGGTGGCATCTACCGCATTGGGGTCGCCGCCAGCAGTGCGACCACTCGAGCCGTCGGCACTGCGGGTTCTGCCCGACGAATCCTGACCGGTGGTGTCGGCGCCATCCGGATTGTCATTCCCTGCAGCGTCTCCACTGGCATTTGTTGTTCTTCTCGTGGGGCGACGAGTCGTGCCAGTCCCGTCATCGAACGAGTCATCGGTTCCGTTTATGGGACGGCGTGGAGAGAGATCGTTCCTGCTGGAACCAGAGGTTCGCGAACGAGAACTGCCGTAGGAGGTGCGTCCGTTGAGCGTATTGCTTCCTGTCGAGTAGCTGCCCAGCAAACCGTCGTCTTCGAGGCTGCGCCGATACATTTCTCGCCGCATCGCAACGTCGTCTCGGGCAGGAGCGAAATAGTCGTACCCGAACAGTGGCAGCTGCTTCACCTCCCGCGCGCCGCGCATATCGGTCGGTCGCAGCCGATAATCTCCATAATGAGCGGTCGGCTGCGCTGGCAGATTATACCTTGTACCATCTGGGGCATACTCGCCAGCGCGGTTGCCTGTGCCGGTCTTCGGGCTATAGAGCACCGTCGGGTTGGGCGGTGGCGGCATCCGTTTCACGGGGGTCGCAGGCGCAGGCGATGTCTTCTCCGTCTGGGGCGGGTCCGTTTTTTCGGTTGTATCGGTCTTTTCCGTAGGTGGAGTCGTCTGCCCGAAAGCAAGCACTGGAAAGGCGAACGTACTGGAAGCGACGACGGAAAGTGCGATCATGCCACAGGTGCTACGACGCAAACAGGTTCGCATCGACAGGAAAGTCGACGAATGGAAAATTCGATTGTCTCGGATCATAAGTTTTGGGTCTCGGCTGTATCAACGCGGCGGAGCCTTCTGATTTCGTTTGAGCAATCGACACGAAACCAGTGGTCAGCGGAATGGAACAGTGAAAGAAGGCGGACTTGATTTATTTGGGACATTTGGCGTAGTCGGTACGCGATTGGCATTGGCAAATCACATCCCGTGCCGCAGGAATATCAGGTTTAGTTTGGCTATGTCAGAGTATCGAAAGCGTTCGCGTCTGGCCGCGAGGACGACCGCTATGGCGAGGCGCGAACGGGGGCGCGCAAAGTATGCGGGACACGGAACAAATTGACAGGGGGAGGTGCACAGCCCGACATACACGGTATTATAACCGATATTTGCAAATTCTGTTTCAATCTGTTTCGATGGCATGTGGCAGGGGAGCAGCCACCAACGCGATCCGTCTTTCGACCGGGTTTGACAGGGAAGGGATACTCCTCTGGACGGTCAAAAGTGGGTGGGGTGGCTCACTCGCTTGGTGAGGTACGCTACTGGACGACCCGATCTGAGTGGAATGGCTTGCTCGGCTACTCTGAGGTGGCCTGGTGGTCTATCGTTCGAATGGTGGGGTACGTGGCCGGACCGCTAGATCTGAGTCGATCTGCTCCAAGAGTCATGCACTACGGAAAGCTAAGATATGATCGATTTGTGGTCGGATGCTTCGCTGAGCCGAAGAACCTATCGGATGGCAT
>JBBQPY010000260.1:0-4169 GCA_038216735.1 Chthonomonadales bacterium | reverse complement strand
CCCGTGCATTGCTCGCACTGTCCAAGGTAGAGGAAGCGAAGACGCAGATTGCTGGTTTGCGTACGCTCGCGGACGCGACGCAGAATCGCCTATTTGGTCTGCGATTCACGTATACGCTCGCTTTGTTGCAATCACGAATGGGCGATCTGCCCGCATCGCGATCCGGTTTGAAGCAAGTTCTCACTCAGGCCGAGGTGCACGGGTTTGGTCTCTTGAAGCAGGAAGTTCTCATCGCGCTCGCGAAATTGGAAGTGCGATCCAGGAGGGACTCAACATCGAGAGCCAGGTTGGCATCTTTGCAGAAGGGCGCCCAAAGGAAGGGTTTTTTCCTTCTTGCTAGAAACGCATCCCTAACGTACTAGGCGTAAATACGCATTTATCTGTGCTAGGCCGCACGATTCCCGATTTTCTGCACGCTTCTGTTTGAACTTGACCCATGTAACCGGTAGGGAATCGGTCTTAGACGAAAGCTTACCTTCGGGATTATTGCTGCATTATGGTCGGCAACCGCCGGCATGTCTGCCGCTTGTGACACGTTAAATGGTGTTCACAACATTAAGGAGAGCCGACCCTATTGGAAAGTGCAGGCGACTGCCTTTAGCCTTACACTCGTCACTGGACTTTTGATTGTTTCTGCTCTTTTCGTTCTCTTTAGTGGCGACACTATTCTCAGGCTCTCACTCCACTCTTCTCTGCACTGACCCGTTCTGATCCTATGCAAGATTATTCAATGGAGCTTTGTCTGCGCCTGGGTCACCCTCGGTTTCGCTTGCACGTATTATGGGGGGCCCGATATCAAAACCGAAAGTGGCACTGGATTACGCCTGGAGCCGCTTTCGGTATCACCTTGTGGATATTTTCAACCGTCGGACTCCGCATATATTTGCATTTTAACGACAGCTATTCTGCCAACTATGGATCGGTTGGGGCTGTCATCATTCTGCTTCTGTGTGTCGTTCGCTTTTTCGATGCGCCGCAGTGGCTTTAGTGCAAGCGTTTCTGCCTGCTTATTTCCTTATCAGCCCGCGAGAAGCTGCTGACGCTAGAGCACTGGGGCTACTCCCCCGAATGACAGTGGAGAGACGAAACCCAACTACAAACAAAAGGAGCAGCATGCCCGCAAGTAACACACGTGGATGCAACGCGTTGCTGCGGAACAACTCAACGATCACAATCAAGCCAGCGAGTGCGAGCAGCATCAGCGAGAAACAACGATGAAAGCGCAGCATCCCTGACTCGATGGATTCATTTGTCATCCGTGTTATCTCTCGTCCGGTGGTTGAGTCCGTACATGCGGCCTTGCTGCGACAGGAGTTGCATGCAGATGCGGGTGCCCGGTAGATGACTTTGCCGTGATTTGAATCCGAAAAGATAGGGAACAGATGCTGATCGCGCGGACAGCTCCAGATATCTCGATCAGCGTGATACGTGAACCCGACGGTGCTGATCTGGAGGGACCTCTGGTGCATATGGCGAGCCATGATCTCCAAAACGAAGGCTGCCCCGGCCAGGAAGACTGCATAGCCGGTAGCCAGTACCAGTTCCATCGAGAAGCCGGCCATGTTCATTCGACCTCAGTCTCGGGTGGCGAGCTCAGTGAACAAGATTTCATTTGGATTTTCTGTGGTCGTGTTGCTTCGCATGTAGCGAATGCCAAGGAAGCAGATATAGAGGATGGGAAGAGTGCCACCAAGAATGAAGACGACGTCGCCAGGCAACCTCATCCACTCCAGTATCGAGTTCCCGCGGCTTCCGATGTACTTCAACGTACGGGCGTCGTAATAGCTTACGTTGATGGAGTGATAGAGCTGGATGATGCCGAGCGGGAACAGGGTCGCGAATACCATCCAGGCAAGGCCCAGATTGAGAGACCAGAAGCTGATCTGTGCAGGGCGATCGGTCCAGTGCTTTTCCGGGATGATGTAGCGCAGACAGAAGAGTGCCAGACCTACGGAGAGCATTCCGTAGACGCCCATCATCGAAGCGTGTGCGTGGTTGGCGGTCAGGGCCGTACCAATCTCATAGTAAGAGACGATCGGTAGATTGATGAGGAAGCCGAAGACTCCGGCGCCCAGGAAGTTCCAGAAACCTACAGCGGCAAGAAACATCACCGTCCAGCGGTGTGGGAAGCGCGCGTTTGGACTCGACTCCTGAATGGCCCCGAGTTGCAGAAAACTCCATGCTTCCAATGTAAGGAACGTAAGAGGAATAACCTCTGCTGCAGAGAAGAACGCGCCGAGCGCCATGTGCATCGCCGGGACGCCCGAGAAGTAGACGTGATGCATGGTCCCAACGATGCCACCGGCTGAGTAGAGGATGACATCGAGATAGATCATGCGCAGGGCAGTGCGCTCGGCGACGACTCCCAGCAGGACGAACAGGTAGGCAACGAGGATGGTGGTGAATAATTCGAGGAAGTCTTCGACCCAGAGATGCACCACCCAGAACCGCCAGAACTCTGTTGTGGTGAAGTGCTGCGCCGGATGAGCTAGCAGACCGACCGCGTAGAAGGCAGGTATGGAGAGGGCCGAGAAAAAGAAAAGCCAGGGCATGTTGCCCACCTGCTCGGATTGGAGGCGGGTGCGCAGTCCGCGATAGAGAATCAGGACCCAGAAGAAGAGACCGATGATGAGCAGAACTTGCCAGAAGCGTCCGAGGTCGAGGTATTCGAAGCCCTGGTTGCCGAACCAGATGCTACGTGTCCAGTTCTCAATGCCTGCTAGTTCGCCGATCAAGCTACCTACTACCACGACGACTAGCGCACTGAGCAGGCCGTACGCTAGCAGCTTTTGCCGGCGAGGCTCGTGGCCGGCGATCATGGGAGCTAAAAAGATTCCTGCGGCGAGGTACGAGGTAGATACCCAAAAAATCGAGAGTTGGAGATGCCAGGTCCGAACAACATTGAACGGCAGTATTCTGCCGAGATCGAAGCCGAAGAAGGCCTGAATATCTGCCCGGTAATGCTCGGTGGCGCCTCCAAGCATTGCCTGAACAAAGAACAGTGCGGCCATGACGAAGAAGAACCAGGCACACGCATTCTGTGCCGGCGTCAGGATTACTTCATCTGGAGCACGAAACGACATCTGCCGCTGTTCGCGCCCATGCCAGCCCATCAGGTTCCAGCGACCGAATAGGGCGAGCAAAAGTCCTGTGCCGCCGAGCAAGGCGGCGAGCGAAAGAACGCTCCACACAATGGCGTCGGCGGTCGCATGGTTATCGACCAGGCTCTCCGGTGGCCAGTTGTTCGTATAGGAATAGGTGTGGCCGGGCCGCTTTGCGGAGGCCGCCCAGGCTGTCCAGCTGAAAAAGGAGACCAGCTTGCGTATCTGCTCAGGATCTGTGATAGCACCTGGGCGAAGGCCGAATTTCGTCGTGGGTTCACCGAAGAAAGACGCATAATAGGCGCGGCACTGCTCGAATGCGTACACCTGGGCATCGCTGTAGATCAGAGTTCCACTGTCCTGGTCATAGCGGTTAGCCTTGAAGTCCTCGATGGTCCGTTTTCTCGCCGAATCGGGATTCGACCTGTCGTAAAAGACGATGCTATCCAAGGCGGCACGATGAAGATATTCGGCGGTGAAATCGGGGCCAAGGTAGGCTCCGTGGCCGAAGATCGAGCCGTATTCCATAAGGCCGTTGCCGAGAAATATCCCTTGTCCAGCCATAACGTCAGCACGGCTAAAGAGACTTTGGCCTCTCGCATCCTTCACCACTTCGGGAATGGGCGGCTCATCGTTGTACGTGTAAAAGGTAAGCACACCCATGATGAAGAAGCCGATCATCAAAACAAGACCCGCAGCTTGAATCCAGCCGTTGGCAATCATTCGCGGACGTTTTTCGATCGTTTGCAATAGGGCCGCCTTAGAAATTAGAGAGTGTTTACTGTGGCAGTATAGGCCTGCAGGGTGGCCGCCGCAATATTCTCAATAATCGGCGGATGCGCCAAGCATTACAAGCAATCAATAGATGACCGATATAGCTGGCTCTGTAGTCCTGCGCGTATGCTCAGGAGCACCATGCAGTATCCGGTTCATTGATCAAGAACCTTAGATTAAATCTCTTGTCGTTATATTCGATCAGATGAAGCCAATGAATCCGACCAGAACAAGGAGATGGATCGAGCTTAACCACAGAAGCGGTACTTCAGATGGCTCAGTATGCAGGCACGG
>JBBQPY010000259.1:0-4184 GCA_038216735.1 Chthonomonadales bacterium | reverse complement strand
TGATAAACTTTTCCCCGACAACTCGCGTCCATTCGAGAAAGTACTGCCTCGTCCTTTACAAGTTTCCATTCCCGCAGCTCACGTCCGCCAATCAGACGAGGATGTTCGTCTTTGTAGTTAGAGATCAGGGTGAATCCGTCTGTCAGTTTCGTCAGTGTAATCGACTGCGAAAGCAAGTAATTGCCACCTCTGAGATAGATATTTATCCCTGCGAAGTTCTCCTGACTGCGATTGATTTTTCGTGAAGCTTCGACTGCGCGCTGGAGAGTAGCAAACGGCCCATCGGAGCGGTTAGCATTCGGGGAGGGCAGTAGCCCATTCCAGGCGTCGCTGCCGTTTGTGGCGACATAAAAATTGGCATATATCGGGCGCGCACTGGCCGCTATCGCCAGCATGGGAAGGGTGAGCAACAGAAAGAGTATTGGCGGAAATCGCAGTCTCATTGTCGTCTTCGCTTTCATTTTGGAGCAGATCGTCAGGGTAAATATTGAGACTCACCCCGCTCCGAGACATCGGGCAGAGGAAGTATATGCAGCTACTATCCCTGAGAACGCGAGGGTTGGGTACCGGCCAATCGTAACCCTGCGGGGTACCTTTCGCTAAATCCTATTTCGGCACATAGCAGACTGCCTCCTCTCCAAAGATTGAAGAGGAGGCAGTGAGACAGAACTATCGAGTGGAAGCGAACGTCAGTACATGCCACCCATACCGCCCATGCCGCCGGGCATGCCGCCACCGCCGCCCGCCGGAGCGGAGGACGCTTCGGGCTTCTCAGTGATCAGCACCTCGGTCGTCAGGATCAAGCCAGCGATCGACGCCGCGTTCTGCAGCGCAGTGCGCACAACCTTCGCAGGATCCACGACGCCCGCCTGGACCAGATCGCCGTATTCGCCTGTCGCTGCGTTGAAGCCATGTCCCTTCGGAAGCGACTTCACTGCATTGACGACGACCGAGCCTTCCTGGCCTGCGTTCTCCGAAATTCGGCGCAGCGGCTCTTCGATCGCGCGACGCACGATCTGCAGACCCGTTAGCTCATCGCCTTTCAGGTTCAGCGCGTCGAGCGTACTCTGCGCGTTCAGCAGAGCGACTCCGCCGCCGGGAACGATGCCCTCTTCGACAGCCGCACGTGTCGCGTGCAGCGCGTCATCGATACGCGCCTTCTTCTCTTTCAGTTCGGTCTCGGTAGCCGCGCCGACCTGAACCACCGCAACGCCGCCCGACAGTTTCGCCAGCCGCTCCTGCAGTTTCTCTTTGTCGTACTCACTGTCCGAATCCTCGATCTGTCGCTTCAGCAGACCGACACGACCCTGAATTGCCGACGCCTCGCCCCCGCCGTCCACGATTGTCGTGTTCTCTTTAGTGATCACAACTCGCTTGGCAGTGCCCAGCTGCTCGATCGTCAAGCCTTCCAGTTTCAAACCGAGATCGTCGGTAATGAACTGTCCGCCCGTGAGCGTCGCGATATCTTCGAGCATTGCTTTACGGCGATCTCCGAAGCCCGGCGCCTTGACGGCCGCGCTGTTGATGTTGCCGCGAATCTTGTTTACGACCAGTGTCGCGAGCGCTTCGCCATCGACATCTTCTGCGATGAAGAGGATCGGGCGACCCGTCTTCGCGATCTTTTCCATCACCGGCACAAGGTCCGCAACCGCGGAAATCTTCTTCTCATAGAGCAGAATGTACGGGTCTTCGAGCGTGACTTCCATTCGCTCCTGGTCGGTCACGAAGTACGGAGAGATATAGCCTTTGTCGAACTGCATGCCGTCCACGACTTCGAGCTGCGTGCTGGTGCCTTTGCTCTCTTCGATCGTGATGACGCCATCCGCGGTGACTTTCTCCATCGCTTCGGCGAGCAGTTTGCCGATCTCAGGATCGTTGGCGGAAATCGTCGCGACCTGCGCGATCGCTTCTTTGCCTTCGATCTTGATCGAATTGGCTTTTATCTCCGCGACGAGCGCTTCGACTGCCTTATCGATGCCGCGCTTAACGAGCAGTGGCTTCGCGCCTGCGGAGACCGCTTTTAAGCCCTCTTTGACGATCGCTTGCGCGAGCACGGTCGCCGTCGTCGTACCATCGCCTGCGATATCGTTGGTCTTGCTCGCGACTTCACGGACCAGCTGCGCGCCCATGTTCTCGAAGGGGTTCTCGACTTCGATCTCTTTGGCGATCGTCACGCCATCGTTGATAATGCTCGGGCTGCCATATTTTTTCTCGAGGACGACATTGCGACCGCGCGGTCCCATCGTCACTTTGACTGCATCTGCGAGTTGGTTCACGCCGCGTTCGAGCGCGTGCCGTGCCTCCTCGTTGAACAACATTATCTTCACTGCCATTGTCTGTTTTCTCTCCTGATGTTATATCGGACCATGTCGGGCCAAGTATATGGACTAATTGCGTGCTGTCGGTCTTGCACTCGTTTGGATGCAGGGAACGCGGCGCTATTCGCGGATCGCGAGAATGTCATCCTGGCGCAGGATCGTGTATTCCTGTCCGTCATGCTTGATTTCTGTGCCGCCATACTTGGAGTAGACGACCTTATCGCCAGCTTTGACTTCAAGCGTCACAACTTTGCCGTTGTCCAGAGTTTTACCGGGACCGACCGCGACGACTTCCGCCTCCTGCGGCTTTTCCTGTGCGCTGTCCGGCAGAATGATGCCGCCAGCAGTTTTCGTGTCCGCAACCAGGGCGCGAACAATAATGCGATCGTTGAGTGGGCGCAGTGTTGACATTTAGTACAACCTCCTTGGTGTAGTCAAAAACGAGTTCAAGCACTTTTTTCGAAAGGGGTTCCGGGGTAAGTCGAAACAGCATATCCGCAAACGTATTCCTCGGTCTTTACGATTATGACGCCAGACCGATGACCTGAGTCTACCTTAGTGAAAGTGATTTTGGCACTCTCTTCGATTGAGTGCCAATCATGCGAAAGTGTACTCCAAAGCGGGAGGGTGGGTCAAGCCTTTGTCGACAAAAATTGGATAATAGATTGGTAATAGCTAGAAAATCGTACAGGGAGGAGGATTTTCCGCGCAGCATATCGTACACGGAGAACGAGCAATAGGGCGTGTGGGAACGGGCGAAGCATTATGTCACTGCAGCAGCAATTCGCAGAAGCGATTGCCGATGTCCATTCCCCCAAAAATATCGAGGAATAGAAACTGACCGGTGGGGTTGATCTCGAGGAAATAGAGCGTGCCATCAGGGGTTTCGCGCAGGTCGACCGCGCCGCTGTGCAGATTCAGTGAACTGAGCAGTAGCCTGAGTTTTGCGCGAACATCGTCAGGAAGTTCTACTGCAGTAATGGCATGACTGTCATCCAGTCGCCAGTCGTATCGCGCTTCATTATGTGAGACAGTGACTTCGCCCGCAAAAATGTCCTCTTCGACCAGGCTGACTCGGTATTCGCGACCGCGTTCGATGTACTCCTGAAAGATTGCGGGCGCGTATTGCAGTCGCCAGAGGTCGCCAAGGTCTTCCTGCGTCAATGGGCGCGTGTCGAGCATCATCCAGGTGACTGCTCCCAGTCCTTTATAGATCACCTGAGGATGACGCTGAGCGAAATCCCGTGCGGCATCGGGCGATGTGGTGATCATCGTATCAGGAATACGAAAGCCTAGTTCATGTGCGAGCCGGAGTTGATAAGGTTTGTGACCGGCGCGGCGCTCAGCCTCAGGGTCGTTATAGATCAGGATTTTGCTGGCATAAAGCGCGCCCCACAGTGCATGAGCGCATTCGCGGGCGGCATAACTCGCTTCGTCGGAATTCTTGATGTCTGGCTGAATTCGGGGAGGATGGCTACGACGGTTCCAGACTGCATGATAATCGGAGAGCCGGAACGCGCCCAGTTGAATATCCATGAAATCGGAGCCGGTATGGATGAGGGAATAGGCAGATGGAAATACCGACGTGTCGAGAATATCGGCTTCTGCGCCATGCTTTTCCAGTAGTTTTTGGATTGCGAGGGCGTGAAAATCGTCGTGGAACGAGAGAATGAGGATACGTCTCGTCATATAGGTTACCGGTGCCGGAAATCAAGTGCGTTTCCAATGCGTACCTGAGAGGGTCGCCGGGTCGCAGCAGCTAGTATTACAACGACGAATTTGTGATACACTCTCTTGACGCTGTTTTACGGCTCAGGAGGTGCCTTATGGATGCCAATGAGTTTGCTTCTTTATACGACACGTTCT
>JBBQPY010000258.1:0-4286 GCA_038216735.1 Chthonomonadales bacterium | reverse complement strand
CTGCTGACACAAACCATTTCGCCGACACGTATATTGAATATCGGGATCGCGGGCGCCTACCCGGACAGCGGTCTGACGATCGGCGAGGTCGTGATGGGCGAGTCGGAGATCTACGGCGATGTCGGCTTCGAACTGCCCGCCGCTGCCGGTAACAGTCCAGGTTTCCAATCGATACAGAGTTCGCCCTTTGCAGGAGAGCTCTACAGCCAGCCTTTGCCACTCGCGCTCGATCCGCAGTTTCGGCGTGCATCGAAAAGAGCGTCTATTTCGGTGCATCGTGGCTGCACCGTAAATGCCTGCACTGGAACCGAGGCGACTGGCATTCAGCGAAGAGAGATGTTCGGCGTTGGTTTCGAGAGTATGGAAGGCGCGGCGATCGCGCAGGTCGGGCGTGAATACAGTATTCCGGTCTGTGAGGTACGGGCGATCAGCAATTTCGCCGCCGATCGGGATATGCGCTCTGAAAATATCCGCCACGCACTCGAAAGCCTTCGCGAGCATCTGCGTTTCTGCCAGACTATCTGAACGCGCATTCTGTCGCAAACCCTGTCTGGATGAGCGCTCTCAGACGCTGCGGATCAGCGAGCCATAGAAAGATATTTTTCGCCATGCAAAACATCACGCTGGGCATTTCGCCCTGCCCGAACGACATATATATATTCAGCGGACTGCTGCTCAGCGAAGTGACGACTGGCGATCTTGCGTTCACGACCCGCTTCGAGGACATCGAGACGCTGAATTTGCTGGCGCAGCAGGGCGAAATCGATGTCGTCAAAATCAGTTATGCCAACTACCTGCACTGCGAAGCGGATTATGAACTATTGCCACGGGGCGGCGCGCTCGGGCGCGGCGTCGGACCGTTGCTGCTCTCGAATGGCGGCGAATGGAACCCCGACCGCGAAATTATCGTTCCCGGCGAGTATACGACCGCCAACTTTCTGCTCGACTACTATGTGCAGCGCCCGGTGCGAAAACGCTTCCTACCCTTCGATAGGCTCTATGCTGACCTCTGCGCAGTGCCGGGATCGCAGGGCGTCGTAATTCACGAAAAGCGGTTCACTTTCGAGGCGGACGGACTGTCATTGCTTCAGGACCTCGGCAGTTATTGGGAGCAGAAGACGGGCTACGCGATCCCGCTCGGGGCGATCGCCGTCCGCAGGGAAAGCGAGCTTTATGGAGCCGTAGATGCTATTGTCGCGCAGAGTTTGCAGTGGGCGAAAAAGCATCATGAGGCAGCCTTTGCGCTCTGTCGGGAATATGCTCAGGACTTGACTGAGGGTGTCGTTCAGGCGCATATCGATCTCTATGTCAACGACTATTCGGAGCATCTTGGGAAGGAGGGAACGGCTGCCGTGAATTATTTCCTCGACCAGCAGCGCACATTTCTGCGCAGAATGCCCGCCCTCTTACATCCTTAGAAAGCAGGGGGCGCAGTCCGAATCATGAATGGCGAACCATTCTATATTTCATCGATACCCGCGCATGCCCGCGAAGAGGATGTTAGCGGAAAAGCGACGGGTGGTCGCCGCAAGGTGGTAAAAAACTACTATCTTGGAAGAAGCTATGTCGGGCAGCGTATGTACAAAAACGGACTGCTCGTACATGAGTATTCCTACAAGAATGGCAAGAAACATGGCTGGGAGTTCGATTGGGATTCAGATGGTGGAATGGCGTGGGCAATCCATTACGATAACGGGATAGAACATGGAACCGCACGCGTTTACGGAAGCGGGGGGGCGCTCCTCGGCTCCTACACAATGGACCACGGGACGGGAATCGATTTGTGGTGGATCGAACATGAGGGGAAGGCGCAGCTTACCGAGGCGAGAGTCGCAATCGACAATACCATGGACGGCTATGAATACTGGTTTCACTGGTTCAGGCCTGGCGTGTTGGAGAAGGAGAAATGGTGGTCGAAGGGTAGATTACATGGGATAGAACGCGAATGGAACGAGCGGGGAGGGCTGCGTCGCGGCTTTCCGAACTACTGGATTCACGGCAGGGAAGTCGACAAGCGCACGTATGAACGCGCGGTAAAGACCGATCCCACTCTCAAGCCGTTCCGAATTGAGGAAAACAAGCCCGATCGTATTTTTCCGCCAGAAGTAGCCGTTTATCTCCCCTAAAGCGTCTAGGCTACAGGTCATCCGCCGTACTGTTCTGCAGCATAAAGAAATTCTTAGCTTGCCCAATGTGTTTAGCAAATGCGGCCGCGTTTGATGGACGCGCCATGCGCCGCCGGTTCCGTACCGATCCAGCGTTCGTCTGCTGGCTGACTCGCAGGCTGATAGCGCGTGTCGGTCGAGAGGCGCAGCACCTGTGTCGTGTTATCGATACTGGCATGAACCGTGCGCATCGTGAAGACCAGCAGATCGCCCATACGGTATTCCGGGCACGTCAGCCAGCGCCCGCCGAGTTCGCGGCGCAGCGCGGGCGGGTCGTGCGTCAGCGAGCCATCCCAGTGCGAGAAACTGCCGTCCCAGTGCTCCCAGTTCAGCTCTCCTCTGCGCGCTTTCTCCGCGTTCGGACCGTTTTCGCAGTAGCTGTCCACATCCTGTTTGAGATATTCGCCGAGCACGTCCTGCCGACGATGCGAGTTTTCGAGAATCATCAAGCCGCCGACCGTCAGCGGAATATCGCCGAGCGGCGTCCAGGCAGTGCAGAGCTCGTGTGTTCCGCGGCCCATGTAGACGACATCACAATGCGGAGCGGTTCCGTGTCCGGGTCCGACGGCGCGAAGCCACGTGAAATCGAAATGGCGCACCGGTTCGCCGAAATAGCGCTCGAAAAAGGCGATCATCGGTCCGTCGTAGAGAACGCGCATCAGGGCGGCATTCTCCTTCGTGTATTCCGGTCGAAAATAAGGGTTGACCTTCGCCTTCAGAATCCCCGCTTCAACGGGGAACGCCGGATCCAGAATCCCTTCCTTCTCCGCCCGCTCGAGCACGACTCGTCGCGCCGCCAGTACTTCCTCACGGTCCAACAGTCCGGGCAGGAAGAGGTAGCCGTCCTGCGCGATACGGGATTGGAGTGCGTGCGTATCATCGGCGATGTCGATCGAAGAGCGTAGAAAACCGAACGACTCTTCGGCGGTGTCGAGCTCGATACCGCTTGCGTGCATTCGCGGCAGTTCCATAACCTCTGTCATTTTTTTGGTTCTCCCTACCCCGTCAGTAAAGCTTTGAGAGGATGCATCAGGCAATCCGGGAGGGCTTGCGCGACGATTTGGGCTATGAAAGCGGACCACGTGGTTTCTCATGGCTCCCCGCATCTCACTTGTTTCGCTTCAGTTTCGTGTCCCAATTCCCGGGTTCATTATACCCTCCCTGACTGACGTTCGGCACTCTGAAAGATTATCTCTCCGACACACCTACCTCGCTTACCTGCCGCTCTTTCCGCGTACCGATAGACTTCTCCTAGCGGTACTCGGAAGGAACTCCAACGGACTGCGTTGAACCTTCCTCAATGTCGTCACTGTTCCTGTATTCAACAGGCAGAATTGGACGAGAAGGGGATATATGCCCGACGAAACTTCAGACGAGAAACCTCTTAAAGAACGAAAACGGAATTGTGCCTGCCACTGGCAATTCAGCCACTTTAAATGCTGCTGCTCCTTTGCTGGCAGAACTGCGACAAATGGTGCTGTCTGTACGCGAGCGGGTCGCACTCGCGGTCAATTCCGAGATGACGATGCTCTACTGGCGCATCGGGCAGCGGATACGTGTCGAGATACTGCGGGAGCAACGCGCTGAGTACGGCAGGCAGATCGTCGGGGCTGTCGCTGCAGACATGCTGGCGCAGTTCGGCAAAGGATTCGAGCGTACCAACCTTTTTCGCATGATCCGGTTTGCGGAACTGTTTCCAGAAGAGTCGATTGTGGCGACAGTGTCGCCACAATTGTCCTGGTCGCACTTCGTAGAGATACTGGTCGTTAAAGACGACCTGGCACGGAGATTCTATGTGGAGATGTGCAGACTGGAACGCTGGGGTGTCCGCACGCTGCGAGACAGGATCGCTGGGATGCTTTATGAGCGTACGGCGCTCTCCAGGAAACCCGAAGAGACGATCCGTCAGGAACTCAGTGCACTGACGGACGCCGACAGCCTGACGCCCGATATGGTATTCCGCGATCCCTATCTTCTTTCTTGACGTTTAGATAAATCTGACGAGATAGTTAATCTCAGCACAATAGTCCCAAACCGATTTATTGATGAGTCGGGTGCGCCGCTTCCGCTGTCACGGGTCATCAATAATTGCGTCGAAAACCGACGATCTACGTGTAGAAA
>JBBQPY010000257.1:0-4629 GCA_038216735.1 Chthonomonadales bacterium | reverse complement strand
GGCGTACAGCGTACCGGGATACCGTTCCGCAAGCGCAATAGCCTGCTCACTGCTGGCAAGGTCGTAGCCGACGACAATCATCTTCTCTACGCCCGCCGCGCGTGCCCGCGCAACGGCGTCCTCCGTGTCGCCTGCAAATCGCTCGGGGTTGTAATGGCAGTGTGTATCAATCAGCATCGAATGCGCTCTCTCCATCGTGGCTAGCTTACTTTCAGGGCAGCTTCCAGCTGGCGACATAGGTATCGCGATCAGAGAAAAGCTCCGATCCGCACTCTGGTAATCCTCCCCATAAAAACAATCACCCGTATCAAAGTTCCGACGCAGGCAGCTACTCTCTCTTACCAGCGTTCGCAGACAGATTTCGCCTGTAGGAATAGCCCGAGATAGTCGCGCCCACCCGCTTTGCTGTCCGTGCCGGAAAGGTTGAAGCCTCCGAAAGGCTGTACGTCCACGAGTGCACCCGTACATTTGCGGTTGATATATAGATTGCCGACATGAAACTGCTCTCGCGCCTGCTCGAGATGCTCACGATTGTATGAGAACACCGATCCCGTCAGCCCGTAATCTGTACCGTTTGCGATCTCTAACGCATGATCGAAGCTCTCGGCACGGATAACCGCGAGCACCGGCCCGAATATCTCCTCCTGCGCCAGACGTGCCGTTGGCGCGACGTCTGCGATGATCGTCGGATGCACAAAATATCCACCATCGTTCGTCTCTTCGCTCTCTGGGCCGCCAAGTACGATGCGTCCTTCACCCCGCCCGATTGCGATATATTTGGTGATCTTGCGGTACGCATCCTCGTCGATAACTGCGCCCATATAGGTCGCGTGCAGCGTGGGGTCGCCGACAGTCAGTTTCGCCGCTCGCTCGACTACCTTCTCCAGCAGCGCGTCGTAGATTTTCGTATGCGCGATCAGCCGTGAGCAGGCGGAACACTTCTGTCCCGAGAAGCCGAACGCAGAGTGGACGACCTCGATCGCAGTCGCGTCCAGACTCACATCCTCATCGACCACGATCGCGTCCTTGCCGCCCATTTCCAGTATGCCGCGCTTCAGCCACCGCTGCCCCGGCTGATGAGTCGCAATGCGTTGGTGAATATGCAGGCCCACCTCGCGGCTGCCGGTAAAGGCGACGAATCGTATGCCCGGATGTCCCGTCAGCGCCTCCCCCACCGTCTCGCCCGGACCAGGCACGAAGTTGACTACGCCGGGCGGCAGGTTCGCCATCTCGAGCAGTTCGAAGAATTTGGCGGCGATCACAGGCGTCTGCTCTGCGGGTTTGACGATCACGGTGTTGCCAGTAACGGCAGCCGCGACGGTCATGCCCGCCATAATCGCCAGCGGAAAGTTCCAGGGCGAGATCACTGCTCCGACGCCGAGCGGGATATACCGTATCTCATTCTCTTCACCAGGAAAGGGAGTCGTCGGGTGCGGCTGTCCCCAACGCACTGCTTCACGCGCGTAGAACTCGAGAAAATCGACTGCCTCCGCCGCGTCGGCATAGGCTTCCGTCCAGCTCTTGCTCGACTCCAGCACCATCCACGCAGAGAACTCATAAATGCGCCGTCGCAGCATCGCCGCCACCTTGACCAGGTAACGCGCGCGCTCTTCTGCCGGAACGCGAGACCAGGTACGAAACGCATCCGAGGCTACCTGAACCGCCTTATCTGCCAGCTCGGGAGTCGCATCGCAAACACTTCCCACCACCTGGGATAACTTCGCCGGATTCCGGCTGACATTCTTGTGAATCGTCTCGATGCGCTCCCCCCCGATGACTATCGGGTAGGTGCGTCCAAGCTCAGCGGTGACTTTTGCGAGCGCCTCTTCCATCCTGCGGCGCGGCCGATCTTCGGAGAAATTGGCGTAGGGATATTCGTTCTGAAATGGGGTGAACATTTTGAGGAATCCTTCTCTGCGTGTCACGGCCGGGCTGGCTGCTTCGCCTGCAAATGCGACATCTCGTCGTCCGCTAACACGATAAATTGGTGATGCCAATAGTATACCGCATCGTCGATTTGAGTGTTCGTCAGTAGGCTTTCCCTTTCGTAATCGGACAAATGGCGGAGTACGGTAAATACCGAAAAGTGAACAAAAAGTGAGCAGTTTTCAGCCTTGAAAACTGCTATTCATTCCACATATACTGATACCACTGACTCTGAAGAAGTCCGTTCTGTGAGAGCCAGTCGGCCGAACTGTTGATACCTCATGGTCATGATCGGGGATACGGGAACATTTATTACCAATGACATGTCACTCCCCCGACTGCTGTGATGACGGTGATATCGAAACACTGGCGCCACAGAAGAGTTTGTGCCCGGTCAGCAAACACCCACAACTTATGCGATATCAGGTCCCTGCAGGCTTCTTTATCACCCACACTGCCAGTTCCGGTTCGCGTAGGTCCATCTCACTCGAAAGCGAAAAGAGGTGATTTGACAATGCGATCTCCGCACTCCCCAATGCTGCTCACAGCAGCAAGCGCACTCTGCGCCATGTTCGTTCCCTCGCTGGGACACGCACAGGTGACACTCGATTCCACCGTAGTATTCGACTCCGGCACCTCTCTGTATACGTACAGTTACAGCGTTGTGAATGGTACTTCGATCGATCTGGCACTCGTCGACATTCCCGTGGTCGCCGATCCGGCAGCGGTGAGCAGCCTCGTCGTTCCGACTGGCTATCAGGCAGCATTCGACTCCGGCCTTGGACTGGTGGACTTCTCACCGGTTCTCGGTTCGACAGGCTTCGCCCCGCACAGTACTGTGTCCGGCTTCGAAATAGTGAGTTCCTTCAAGCCGAATCAGGAGTTCTTCTCAGGTCTCGACTCGCAAGGCAACGCGTTTAGTGGCGTGACGACGGCTCCGGGTTCCGTTCCCGAGCCCGGCACTCTTGCCCTCGGTTTGACCACTCTTATGACGGGCGCGGGCTTGAGCCTGCGACGCCGATCTCGCCGGAACGCCTGAGCGCTCCGGTATTTTGTTGGCTGGTTTGATATTATTCTCGGTCTCTGTAACGCTGTTTGCTGTTGTAATTATTTCTTTGCAAAGGCGCCCCCATTGCGCTTCTGCCCGTCGTTTTCTACTCGATCAGTATTCTGTCTGATCAGGAAATTTGTTTAGGAAAAGGAAACTCGATATCATGAACATGAATAAGTGGCTCGCGACGCTCGGCGTCGCTGGCACGCTTGTCGGACTGAGCATAGGGTCACAGGCTTCCAGCCACAGTGACGCACCGCTCATCAAGCTCGATCCGCAAGCCAACCTGACCGACGTCTATGCGTTCCGTCGCAATAAAGCGAATGGAACACAGGTTCTCGTAGTCGAAGTCAGCGTCCGCCCGTTTTGCGAACCCGGCGACGGCGTAATGTATGACGCCTTCTCCGACGATGCGCGCTACAGCATTCACATCGCCAACCCGAACACCGGAGCGGAACTTCAGCGCTACGACTTCAAGTTCTCACCCGTCAGCGGTGCACACGGCAACTACAAGAACCTCGACACGATCCTGCGCTACGGGCGAGGAACGACCGTCGGGGCAATCGAGACTGTCGGCGACAGCAATCAGAACTTTGTGCAGACATATACCATCACAAAGGTAGTTGGAGGCGTGTCTACCGTTCTCAATGGAACACAGACGCTCATGTGCCCGCCCGCCAACACCGGCAAAAACACGACACCGCACTACAACGGCGCCGACGGCTTTGCAGTTTCGGGAGCCACCACGCGGGGCTCGCTCGATGCCTATACACAGCAGACTACCTACGATCTGTCCGGCGGTTATACGTCGTTCGCAGGCTCACGTGAAGACGGCTTCTATGCCGACACGCCCGGTATCTTCGACCTGCTCGACTCGCGCATCCTGCTGCCCTCACCTTCCGGTACCTTCGGGCAGACCGGTAATGGCGTCGACGGCTTCAAGGGCTACAACGTCCTGCACTATGCGATCGAAATCCCGCTCACACAGCTGCCGACCTCGATCTCCTATCAGGCTCCGTTCAGCGGCAGCGCACCCGGTATCGCCGGTCGATCAGGTCTGGGCGTATATGCGTCTGTAGCGCGACCGCGCGTTACGCTCCGCAGTACGACAAGCGAGAACATCAGTTCTGGGCCCTATGTGCAGGTCAACCGTGAGGCGAACCCGCTCTTCAACGAAGTGCTGGTCGCAATTCGCGACAAAGACAACTACAACCGTGACTCGCCCACCAGCGACGCCACCAAGTATGCGAAATACGCGCAGAATCCGGAAGTTGCCGTATTGATCAACGCGGTCTATGGCACGAGTTTTGCCGCGACCGGTCGTGCCGATCTTGCTGCGGTTTACATCCCAGATGTGATTCGAGTTGATACCTCAACTGGCCCCGCCCGTGTCGCAGGTGAAACGGGCTTCAGCCGTCTCGGGTTCCTCGGCGGCGATGTATTGACCAATGCCAACGGGGTGACTGTTCCGGGCGGCTGGCCGAACGGCAGACGGCTGGGTGATGATGTCGTCGACATTGCGCTTACCGCGGTAGCAAGTGGCCCGACATACAAGACTGTGACAGTTGTGGGGGATAATATCGATCACAACGATCAGGTCTACAACTTGACGTTCCCCTATGCAGCTACGCCGAATGCAGGAACGCGCAACC
>JBBQPY010000256.1:0-4683 GCA_038216735.1 Chthonomonadales bacterium | reverse complement strand
AGCCCGAACGGTATGTGGAGGAGTTTGTGAAAGCGGGTGCGAACGGCGTTACGGTGCATGCCGAAGCGTGTGTGCATCTCCAGCGTACACTGTCAATGATCCGTGAGGCAGGCGGCAAAGCGGGCGTCGCGCTCAATCCGGCGACGCCGCCCGACGTTCTCGAGTATGTGCTCGACGATGTCGATACGATCCTGGTAATGACTGTCAATCCTGGATTCGGCGGGCAGAAATTCCTGCCTGCGATGCTGCCCAAAATCGAGCGTGTTCGTGAAATGATCGCGCGCGCAAGCCACTCGATCCATCTCGAAGTCGATGGCGGAATCAGCGCCGAGACTGTGCCGAGGGTCACTGCGGCGGGCGCGAACGCGCTGGTTGCCGGTACCTCCATTTATGGCAGCAACCAGGGTGTCGCTGCGAGCATTCAGACGCTTCGCGACGCTTCGCTACTCACTTCCTGATCGTGATGAAATAGTACACGCCTGAGCAGCCTTTGCTTATCCGAGCTTTTCCGCATCCCCATTTTTTCTTTGTATTTTGTGTGGAAACTATTCAGCTAACCCCCTCTTTGTAATGAGCGGAGACAAGACACGATCCGACGGGCTTTTACTTCAGCGCTCGTACACGAGCTGTAAAGTTATTCTCAGTTTTCTATATCGAGGTTTTCTCTGTAGAGAGGAACGCAAACAATGTCTCAGACCCCGACTTCTAAACTGCAATCGGTACAGCGCGGCATACTCAGTGCGCGGTCGCGACGCCTTCGCACCACGGGGGCGGTGCTGCTCGCGGGCATACTGCTGATGTCTCTCTACGGAGTATTCAGTCTGATGCCGAGGGTACGCGTATCGGCAGAGCGCGTCAGCCAGAGCCGCGCCGTTGTAGCAGCACAGCGGGCTGAGGCCGCCGTCGGATCTCGGGTCGCCGTGCGAGTTCCCATTTCTCCCGAATTCCGACAGAGCAGAAGACTGGAAAGAGCGCTTGCAGCGCAGATCATTTTCGTCTGGATCTACTGGACTATCTGTGCTTTGCTGCTGCTGGGTTTGCTTCTGATCGCATGGCTGGATTTCCGCGAAGTATCCCGCCAGTATGAAAACGAGCGTATTACGCTTTTCGCCGAAACGGCGGCTCAGGTTGCGCGTCATAAATCGGACGACTGAGATTTGGAATAGAAACTGTAAGTGAAATCGGAAGTGCGATAGGGAGGCGCTAAACCTCAGTTTTGCCTGATCGGAACCGTGAGAGGAAGGCACTATTGCCGCCGAATGAAGACGACTACTGGATGCGACGTGCGCTCCGCCTTGCAGGCAACAGTTACGCGACGCCCAATCCGATGGTCGGCTGTGTGCTGGTGCGCGAGGGGAATGTCGTGGGCGAGGGCTGGACGCAGCCTGTCGGTCTCGCGCACGCGGAGCGGATTGCCCTGGATCAGGCAGGCGAGAGGGCGTATGGCGCGACCGCCTATGTCACGCTCGAACCCTGCGCACATCACGGGCGAACGCCTCCCTGCGCCGATGCACTGATCGCGGCGGGAGTGTCTCGCGTGGTTGCCGCCGTCGCAGACAGTGATCCGCGCGTCGGCGGAAAAGGGATCGAGCGTTTGCAAAACGCCGGAATTTCGGTCACTGTCGGCGTTCAGGAATCGGCGGCGCTTCAGGTAAATGAGGCGTTCTTTCATTTCCAGGCGACTGGTTCTCCGTTCACGACGCTCAAAACCGCGATGACGCTCGACGGTAAGATCGCGACATCTGCCGGACATTCACAGTGGATCACGGGTCCATCGGCACGGCGGCACGTCCACCAATTGAGGGCAAGAAGCGGGGCGGTGATGGTCGGGATCGGAACACTGCTTGCCGACGATGCCCAACTTACGGCGCGACTCTCTGGTATCTCACTTCCTCGACAGCCCCTGCGTATCATCGTCGACAGCCATCTCCGCACTCCACCCGACTCTCGAGCGGTACGCATCGCGACCGCTCACCCCACCGAAATGCCTTTGATGATCGCCACTACCGATGCCATCGATCCCGCTCGTGCGAACGCTTTACGGCGACAAGGCGTAGAGATAGTACGGCTGCCGAGAATGGCAAGCGAGCGCGTCGATCTCAAAGCGCTCTTCGAATTGCTGGCGGGACGGCAGATCATCAGTGTACTGGTCGAGGGCGGCGGCCAACTGAACGCGGGGCTGATCGCAGCAAATCTGGCACAGAAAGCGTTGTTTTTCATCGCGCCAAAAATTGTGGGTGGGGCAGCGGCTCCGACGCCGGTCGAGGGCGCAGGCGTCGAAACGATGGCGGAGGCATGGCATTTGGACGGACTCACGCCGCGCCGCTTCGGGGACGATATCGCCCTCCAGGGCTATTTCCTGCCGCATGATAAGCGTGTCTGATCAGAATGTTTGGTCAGCGTCGTGGATGAGCGTGTCTGATTCAGGAGCAATTATGTTTACAGGTCTGGTCGAAGAGATGGGCAGTGTCGTCGCAATCGAGCTCGACGAACGGTCGGCACGGCTGACGGTCGAAACGCCGAACGTGTATCTGGACGCGCATCTCGGCGATAGCATTGCCGTCAATGGCTGCTGCCTGACGGTTATCGCGATCAACGAAAGCGAAGCTGCAGTAGATACGGAGCGCGCCGGAAATTCGAGCGTCAACGCAAACGGGCGACTGACGTTTGATTGTGTGCCCGAAACGCTGAACCGCACGAACCTCGGCGCACTGACTCACGGCGATTTCGTCAATCTGGAGCGCCCGTTGATGGTGGGTTCCCGGCTCGGCGGGCATTTCGTGCAGGGGCATATCGACGGCGTCGGCACGGTGCTTGCCGTAGTGCCTGAGGACAACGCAGTCGTGATCGAAATCGGCATACCCGCTCCGCTGCGCAAATATTTCGTCGAAAAAGGCTCTGTCACGGTCGATGGCGTCAGCCTGACGGTCGCCGAGGTACGGCCCGAATCCATCACCGTCTGGACGATACCGCACACGCGCGCGGTCACAACGCTCGGTCAGCGACAGGTTGGAAGCAGGGTCAATCTCGAGTGCGACCTGCTCGGCAAATACATCGAACGCCTGCTGGAAGCGCGCGGCGTATGACAACTGGTGGCCCCCCTCTTTCACATCTCGAAACGGAATCGCGGAACCCAAACACCCTGCATCTCGACTGTCTCAATACAGTTGCGCTCGTCGAAACGCTACACGCCGAGAACTACGGAATCGCAGGGGCTGTGGCACAAACGTTACCGCAGATCGTGCAGGTCGTCGATCAAATCGTCGAGCGTCTGGCTTCTGGCGGGAGGCTGTTCTACGTCGGCGCGGGTACGAGCGGCCGGCTGGGTGTACTCGACGCGAGCGAATGCCCGCCAACTTTTGGCGTCGATCCGACCCTGGTGCAGGGAATTATAGCTGGCGGAACCACTGCTCTGACCACCTCGATCGAAGGTGCAGAGGACAGCCCTGAAACGGGGGCAAGGGACGCCCGTGAACGCGGAGTCGGTGCGCGAGACGTCGTCGTCGGGATCGCGGCGAGCGGGAGAACGCCCTACGTGATCGGCGCGCTGGACTTCGCTCGCTCTGTTGGCTCCTTCACTGCCGCGATCGTCAACGTGACCGATTCAGAACTTGCGCGCCATGCCGACGTAACAATCGCCGCCGTTACCGGGGCAGAGGCGCTGACCGGTTCGACGCGTCTGAAAGCGGGCACCGCGCAGAAGATGGCGCTCAACCTTCTGACCACCGCCGCGATGATTCGCCTCGGCAAAGTCTATGGCAATCTGATGGTCGATGTCCGCGCAACCAACGTCAAACTGCGTGATCGGGCGATCCGCATCGTCGCTGTGGCGGCGCATACGGACGCGCTCGTTGCTGCCGAAATGCTGGCTGAAACAGACTGGGATTGCAAAACTGCGATTGTGTCACTGCTCGCGCACTGTCCACCGGATGAGGCGCGAGCTCGTCTGAAGGTGGCGAAGGGTTGGGTGCAGGCAGCGATCGAAGTGCGGTTCTGATGCTAATGAGCCGCTGTTACCTCAATGTGTGAATAAACCCAACGACCACCTTCTCGAAACAGGAAATCGCTTCGGACGTGCCGAATAGCATTGTCAAGACACATTTGGAAGTGTGGTTGGTCGTAAACTGCCCGCTGTAGGAGAGAGACGATGGATGCCTCGTCGCACCCAGAACACAAAACCGCCGAGACATTGCTGATAGTAGACGACGAGCCGCATATGACCGACATTTTTCGGCAGTTCATGTCGAAGCGTGGATTTCAAGTGCTGACGGCTGGAAGTGGGCGGGAGGCGCTTGCGCTGCCGGAAGTCGGCGCCGGTGTCGTCTCTCTGGTGATCACCGATATGACGATGCCGGAGATGACCGGCATCGAACTGGCACAAGCGTTTGGGGCGATTCTACCGGATATTCCGGTCCTGATTGCTACGGGTCACGATATCCGCCTGGAGGAGCTGAGCGCGGTGCCCAATATCGCCGGGGTCATTCGCAAGCCCTACCAGAACAGAACGCTTGCCGAGCGAATCCGCGAAATCCTCGATGCACAGGTATCCTCATAGGTTCTTCGTCTGCTGATGCCTATCTTATTTCAAATCGCGTGTGCCGCGAGCGGTTCCGAGGCGAAAGTGTCGAAGTCGAGCGTATCAGGCACCTGATACTGCAGCCGGAAATACCCGGCCGTGGCAAT
>JBBQPY010000255.1:0-4727 GCA_038216735.1 Chthonomonadales bacterium | reverse complement strand
CCTTCTGCTGGCCCATGCGCGTGATGGTATTGAGTTGCTCGCGTTGGTCGGCTGTGAGGGTAAGGGAAGTATGTTTGCTCATACCTTCAGTTTACCCGCCCAAAACGCATTATCTAAAACTTCGTGAAACTAACGACTAGGGGCTAAAATTTCTGCGAAGAACCGGTTTCTTTGGCTTTAAGCCCAAGACTTTCCCGATATCAGTAGAGAAAGCAACAGAATGGGCGAAAACTAGCACAACCCGTTAGCGATCAATCGAATTATCATCTCGCGTCGTTTCACTCCTTGGTCTAAATGTTACTGGTAAGTCCGCAAACTCTTATTGCGTTCAAGAACGGAGACGGATGGCGGAACTGCCCGAAATCGAGACGTTGCTGAAATCGAAGCAGACGGAAGATAGGCTTCGTGCCGTTCGCTTACTGTCGCGTAACGGGACGCTCGAAGCGCAGAAACTCCTAGTTAAAACGCTCGAGGACCGAAGCAATTATGTCGCGTCGATGGCTGCGGAGGCGCTAAGCACCTGCGCCGACTTGACGATCTGCGCGTCGATGGCAGCAAAGTTTCTGCATTTTGCAGAAGACGGACTCAAACGCGATCCGGGCTGTCATATCCGTTCTCACATCGCTGCCGCCTTCGGAAAGATCGAGTTCTATGGGGCGACCGACGCACTTCGCTCCGGCATCCGCACGATACAAATTGAGCCCGTTGCTGGCGTTCCGTTCGACACGGCGGCCCATCTAAGAGCCAACTGTGCCCTCGCACTGGCGCAGCTTCTCGTACCCGACATGCTGATCGACATTTCGCGGCTGCTGTTCGATAGAGGTTACAACGCAGTCGGCGCAAATCAGGGGGTGGCAAAGCTCACTATCGAGCCGCGCAAGGCGGCGGCACAGGCGCTCGCGAAACTGGCGGATCCTGGCGCAATAGTGCCGCTCGCTCTCAAGCTCACTTTTCCCGATGACGAAGATATGGAAGTCCTGCAGGAGTGTATGCAGGCGGTCGTCGACCGCGAAGAAGCCTGCGCGCTCGATCTGCTTACGCCGTATCTGCATCACCACGACACGCACCTCGCCGCCTATGCAACACTGATGATCGCGCGCACCCGCGCTCCCGAAGCCTCCATACTAATACGCGGCGCGATCGAACGTCTGCACGGGGATCCCTTACAAGCCGCAGTGCTCGCGCTCGTCTCGATTCGGGACGAAGCCAGCCGTACCGTCCTCTATGAACTGATGACTGATCTGCGTGAGGAGATTCGTCTGAATATCGCGAACGCGCTCGCTGGAACGGTAGAACCTGCAGACCGCGCTCACCTCGAAGCGATGGCGAAACTAGACAGCTCTCCGAAAGTCCGTGTCGCCGCACAACGCAGTCTGCTTGACTGAATGGAAGCATATTCAGTGGATGTATGCAGGCTAAAGTTCCGCGTAAAAATGCGACCTCTGCCTGCGCGGGCTGAATATCGTCACGCATGCATCTAAAATGAGCGCTATAGAAATAAACGCTTCTGTCATTCTGACGACACCCCATTGAGCCAGCCTACAGGTTCAATCTGGCCATCATCGCTTCCGGATAGCGTGTGCCTGCCGCTGCGCCTATGGGAGCGATCTCGTCGATACGCGCGAGTTCTTCCTTCGTAAGAGTAACATTCAGCGCGCCTGCGTTCTCTTCGAGATAGCCGATGCGCTTGGTGCCGGGGATCGGAACCATGTCCTGTCCCTGTGCCAGCACCCATGCCAGCGCGAGCTGTGAGGGCTTGCACCCTTTTTCCTTCGCGAGCACTTCGATTTGCGCTACCAACTGAAGGTTCTTCTGAAAGTTCTCGCCCTGGAATCGTGGCGCGTTGCGACGGTAATCGTCCGGCGCGAAATCGTCGTGCGACTTGATTTGTCCCGTCAGAAAGCCTCTTCCGAGTGGGCTGTAGGGCACGAACCCGATCCCGAGTTCACGGCAGGTCGGGAGTATCTCTTCTTCCGGGTCTCGCGACCAGAGGCTGTATTCGGTCTGCAGTGCCGCAATCGGATGCACCGCATGCGCGCGTCGGATAGTTGAGGGGGCAGCTTCGGAAAGACCGAGGAAGCGCACTTTGCCCTGCTCGATCAGTTTCGCCATCGCCCCGACTGTGTCTTCGATCGGGACTTCGGCATCGACGCGGTGCTGATAATACAGGTCGATTACGTCGACGCCGAGTCGTTTCAGACTGGCTTCGCATGCCGCCTGAACATACTCGGGTTTGCCATTGACACCCGCGAATCCGCCCCCCGGCGTACGTACGTTGCCGAACTTAGTTGCAAGCACGACTTCACTGCGCCGCCCTTTGATCGCTCGACCTACCAGTTCCTCATTGTGACCGGAGCCATACATGTCGGCTGTATCGAGAAACGATATGCCCATGTCCAGGGCACGCTGTATTGTTGCGATCGACTGAGACTCATCTGTCTCCCCGTAAAACTCTGACATTCCCATACACCCAAGACCGAGCGCGGAGACTTCGAGCCCTGGTTCACCAAGCTCGCGTTTTTGATCGATATTCATTCATTCGTTCCCTTCTGCCTGAACAAAACATTCTGCTCATACTTGAAAATTCGTCTGCAATTATGAACAGCGAGAGTAGTCGACAGCCTCCCTGCACAGGATCAGTTTCGCATCGTTGTAGCTCTTTGGGGAGGACTGTTATACGCACCGGATTGTTGCATTATACTGCGAATTACGGTACGCTGGAATCGGCAAACTGCCAGAAATAGGCGATTGGAGATTGAGATGGAGCAAAACGAAACAGAGCAGAACGGAACGTTTATCGAGACAGTTATTGGTTCGGAGGAGATTTATACGGGGAAGGTCGTTCACCTGCGGGTAGATACGGTACGACTCCCCAACGGACGCGAGGCGAAACGTGAAATCATTCAGCACGCCGGAGCGGTATGCATCGTTCCAATCCATGAAGGGAATGTGTTACTCATACGCCAGTTTCGGCTGGCGGCGGGCAAAGTGCTGCTCGAGATACCTGCAGGAATGCGCGAGCAGGGTGAAGAACCCGCCGTTAGCGCAGCGCGTGAGCTAGCTGAAGAGACCGGCTATCGATCCGCAAACCTGCGCCCGCTCTTCGCTTCCTATCTCGCTCCTGGCTACTCGACAGAACTGATTCATGCCTTCCTCGCGACCGACCTTACGCCTGGCGAGACGAATATGGATGCCGACGAGCATGTCGAACTAGTGACTGTCCCGCTCGACGATATCGAACGCCGTATCCTTGCGGGTGAAATTCAGGACTCGAAAACGGTCGCAGCCGTTCTTTTCGCCCTGCGTGTCCTCTAACACGGTTAGTTCGTTCTCGACCACTTCCTGACGAAAAAAACCCACGCTGCTGCCGGGCAGTGTGGGAAGAACGATTGCCTAATCGGGGCAAATTATGCCGTGATTGCAGCCATTGTGCGATCTTCGAAACTAAACGCTACTCTTTCTTTTCTTGTTCTGGTGGTGCGGGACGAGTCTGCGGTTCCTGATTTCCATGGTGGCACAAGAAGCAGGTCGCCTTGCCTTTGAGGGACTTCTGGTGCTTATTGAGGTCGGTGACGAGCAGGATCATCGTTCTCGCGGTTACCTTGAGTTCCTTATCGTCTTTGTCCCAACCCGTGTGGTCAGCATTGATCACGTGGCAGGCATCGCATTTGACACCAAGGGCTTCGTTGAACTTGTGCATCATCGGGATCAGTTGGTCGGCGGGCAGATCTTTGAGCACCTTGATGTTCTTGAACTTCTTTCCGGCGGTTTCGGGTTTGGCGGGTTTCTTTGCATCCTGCGCGAAGGCGATTACGCAGAGTAAAGAAACGGGCGCAACCACCAGACCGAGGAGAGCCCCGAGGCGAAGGGCTTTGGGAAACGAGGTAGGCATAGTGCGTCCTTTCTGAGGCGACAGAGCGTGAACAATTCGGAATCAGTTAGAGAGCTGTCGGTATGATTTGATCCAATGCGTTCGAATTCTCCTTATCAGTATACTGATATTCGGGATATGTTCGCTATCGAGATTTACATTTCCTCCAATTGTCCGAATGCGTATCACCAAAACGTTTGTGTGCCTGCTATCCATTGAGTTTGTCCTGGCCGATAGAGGCTGCTGATGTAGATTGTCGGAGAGGATCGAAGAGGGGACATGGAGTTATCGTTACGGTTCGAGGACAACAAGACAGGGCACAAAGATTTGATTCTCAGTTTCGCGGGACGAGTATGGGTGTGCGATTCCTATTATCTCGTTATCGATAGTAAGTTGTCACCAGACCAAGAAGATGCAAACAAGATTCGTCTAGTCCTCCGAAAACTACTTGAGCAATGGCTTTCAGCGGTGGAGAGTATTCCGGCCGATGGCTCTGTATATCTGCCTTACGATTTCTCGGATCAATACACCGCCTGGCTTCGGTGCATACGGACGGACAACATGGGGTAGGTGTGCCGGGGTTGGGCAGAAAAAGAGGGCTGGGCGATTGCTCCGTCTGAGATCGGGCATCATATTACTCAACTGCAAGGCTTTCAGCCATTGGGTCCGATAATCCAAGTGCCCTTCGATGAGCTCTTAGCAGCGGTCAAGAATTTAAGATCGATTGCGAAATAAGGTAATCTGGTTGGCATGATTACCTTAACCAAGCTACGGCGCAAGCCGCGTCACTTCCAAAAGTTCACCGGTCTCACCCTGTGCGAGTATGACCAAGTACTCGCTCAAGTCACGCTTGCCT
>JBBQPY010000254.1:0-4742 GCA_038216735.1 Chthonomonadales bacterium | reverse complement strand
CGTCGTTTTGAACCGAATGACCGATTTTTTGGTGACATTTCAGTCACGTAAATTTCCAGAGTGGCCGCACAGGGCACTGTAGAGGCCCATTTTCGTTGCAACTTGTCTATGTCGGTTATGTCTTATTTCGCAATCGATCTTAACATCAAAAAGATCGCGCTGATAACTGGCGCGAACAAGGGAATTGGAAAAGAGATTGCACGACAGTTGGGTGGACTGGGAATGAAGGTTCTCGTCGGCGTACGCGACTCAGGACGTGGTGAGGAAGCAGTCACGGAACTCAAGGCGGGCGGAGTGGACGCCGAAGCGATCCATATCGATGTCACGGATGAGGCAAGCATCATCGAGGCTGCGCGTCAGATCGACGAGAAGTTCGGCAGGCTGGACGTTCTGATCAACAACGCCGGTATTGCGCTCGAGACAACAAGCGTTCTCGATATGGACGTTTTGCGTCGTACGTACGATACGAACGTTTTCGGCGTCTTCGCTGTCACCAAAGCGATGCTGCCACTGCTTAAGAAGTCGGCGGCGGGTCGCATCGTCAATATGTCCAGCGGATTGGGCTCTCTCACACAAAACAGTGATCCCAACTGGCCTTTTGCAGCAGTCAAGCCACTGGCTTACAACTCCTCGAAGGCAGCGCTGAACATGATGACAGTCGTCTTCGCCGCGGAGCTGAAAGACACGCCGATTAAAGTGAATAGCGCAGACCCGGGCTATACCGCAACCGACCTGAATCAGAACCGTGGAACACGCACTGTGGAGCAGGGAGCGATCGCCGCAGTGCGCCTGGCAACGCTCCCTGCGGACGGGACAACCGGCGGCTACTATGATGAGGATGGCATAGTGCCCTGGTAACGCTGCCATATCTATAACGTGGTTATATCTATGCTGAAATGACCCCATCACGAATAGTGACGGGGTCATTTTGCTCAACCTATTTTAGTCTGCTCCCACTCGTTACGCAGGATGCCCATGCACACCACATCCACATACTTTCCGTCGTGCCAATCCTGATCGCGTAGGCGTCCCTCTTCAATGAAACCGCAGGCAAGATAACAGCGAATCGCGCGCTCATTTACAGCGGTCGTGTTCAGCCATATCCGATGCAGGTTCCAGTAGCGAAAGCCGTAATCGACGAGCATTCCGATCGCCTCACGACCATATCCGCGTCCCCAGTACGCTTTGTCCCCGATTGTGATGCCGAGCTCTCCACGGTTACAGGTTCCCTTAAACTCACTGAAACCGCGCAGGCCACAGCTGCCAATCATCTTGTCATCGGCTTCGATTGCGAACCAGACGGCATTGGAACCCGAATATTTTGCATTCTCCTCGAATTCCGCCTCTATTTTTTCAAGCGATTTCGGGATGGGCGGGTCGCCACCACCTGCCAGTTCGACTTCGATATCGTTGGCGAACTGGTGCATTCGCGGCAGATCTTCTTTACGCATTTCCCGCAGTGTTATTCTCGCACCCTTCAGCATCGCAATAGTCTCCTTATAGATTGTGTTATCGGCTCGCTGCGCGCTAATCAGATTCGGTAAATGGGTTGCGTCCGAAGGGAGGGCGTGACTATTGGAAAAGAGGGCGCAGCAAGAAGCGTCCCGATGAATGCACGGGCAATTATTCTGTTGTCGTCTCTTAGGCTGCCAACGATGAATACAGGGCATGGATTGGGGAACAGACGCCCATCACGAAAGTAAGTTCTGGAAGTTGTCGCCCAGCAGACCTTCCAGGTACGGCGTTACGCCCCAGTACGCTTTCATCTTCTGATACTCCTCAATGAAACTCCCCGGTGCGTGAATGTCAGAACGGACGGCACGAATCATCAGATTCTTGGCGGTGTGTTCAGGCGAAATGAACTGCACCACGTCGGTCTGGTAGCCCATGATCCTCAATATCAGGGCGCGGAAGCTGTCGGTCAGCAGGTCACCCTGGCGCTCCGCGAGAATCCCATGCCGAAACACCGCTACAAAAACGTCCGGTACAGGCTGATGGCGAAGCTGCTCCTGCAGATTATGGTGGCAGCAGGGCGCAGTGATGATCAGTTTGCTGCCTGCCAGAATCCCCTGGGCGAGCGCTTCATCGGTAGCCGTATCACAGGCATGCAGCGCAAGCGTGATGTCGGGTGAACTATCTGGTACATACCTCGCGATGGTGTTTTTCTCAAAGGTCAGGCTATCCCAGCCGAGCGTTTTTGCGGTCTCGATATGCTTTTCCAGCAGTTCGCCGCGTACGTCGATTCCCACCATACGGGCGGGCTTAACAAGCACATCGTTGAGATAGTGATAGACTGCAAAAGTAAGATAGGCATTTCCGCAGCCGTAGTCGACGATCTCGATTGGCGATTTATCGAACTTTTCGAGTTCGCCAGTCTGCTGCAGCAGCTTCAGAAACTCATTGATCTGCCTGAACTTCTTTTGTTTGTCCGCTCTTATCCGCCCGTCGTCGGTCATAAACCCTATCGCCTGCAAGTAGGGGTCGGGTTTACCTTCGGGAAGGAGCAGCTCTTTTTGGCGGTCGTGCTGTGCCTCAGGCGGCGCCACTATGCTACCGGCTTTGGTCTGATGAATCAGCGGCCTGCCGGATTTCGTGAGATTGATATTGAGATCACCGGTCGCCGATCCAACCTGCAAGTTCTTGAAAGGCATTCGCAGCAGATCGTCGAGACTTTTGGAAAGTTCCGCGCCAGCATAGTTCTTGGTGATACATTTTTTGTCGTCGTAGTACGCGAACTGAATATGCCGCGTACCTTTTATCTCGACCGGGCGCAGGGTGACTCGTATCCAGCCGTCGTTTTCCTGAGAATCAGCCTGTTGAACTCCCGGTGCCTCTCTGCGCTGCTGTCGGCTGAGGGTGGCGCGAAGAAAATTTTGCGAGTCGAGAACGGCAGTACGCACCAGTTTTTTGTAGTCTCGATTATTGTTTGTTTCGTTCTGTATATCGCTCATTTTTGCTATGGTTTACCAGGTTTCTTTATTAGGTCTTTTGTAGGTTCTATAGTAGAATCAATGACTTTGATGGTCGCTTTGCTGTCGGCAGTTTGGCCAGGAGCGGAACCGTGTTCCGCGCCGTTGGCAGACTTCTGACGTAGCGAAGCCTTTTCTGCATCGAGTGTGAAACCGAGATAACAGAGGCACATCTCATCGGTCGTCTGCTCTCCCCACCGTACCGTTTTTGGCGGGCTGTTCGGGTTGCGGACATTGTCGGTCGAGTTATCATAGTGCGCGACGAGTTCGATTTTTGTGCCTTTGGGCAGTTTGACCGGCTCCTTGTAAGCATAAAACCCCTGCCAGTTGAAATCCCAGTCGGGCACATCGACGAGCTGCTTTTTCGTTCCATCGGGGAGCGTTGCCGTCACTGTCATCTTTCTTCCCAGCATATGCATATGCGGAAAAACTGTGTATAGCTTTGCATCGAGCGGTACGGGCACGCCTGCCCTTTCGACATGGTCTTTGTCTCCAGCGGGGATCTGAATGCCATGATTGAGGAGCGGCAGAAGATGAAAGGGACGCTCTATCGGCTGCTTATTGAAATAGAGCGCGACCTGCGAGCGGTCGGTTTCCGGCTTGCCGTCTTTATGGTAATGGACTTCAAGTACGATATCTGCGCCCTTCGGCAACAGAATACCGGTTTCGACTGGCAGCCAAATCGGTCTCGCGCCGGGCGCCCAGCCGCCGAGCATTCCATCGGGCATAAACCCGATTCCGCCGCCGGTCGAATAGCCTGGCTCAGCGTCCTTGCCATCCAGTTTGCGCGCTCTGCCGCCGCCATCGACGTACGCCAGGACATGATGCACGACGGCACGATTGCCAGGACGTACATCCATCGCAGACACATAGCGATCTTCGTCGAAGTGAGTTGAGATCACGAAACAGCGGTACACATCGCGCCCCTCACTTGCCAGATGATAGTCTGCCGGGGCTTGTACCATCATGTCCGGCTGACCGAGTGTCCAGCCCGCAGAGAATTTGGGCGTATCCGGTAGATCGCTCTGTCTCCCCTCTTTCGCGCCCTCGGAAACCCACTGTTTAAGGACGGCTCTCTGTGCATCGGTCAGCCGCCTCTCATCCTGAAACTCGCCATGGGAGTTGAGCTTCCAGGGAGGCATCACACGCTTTTCGGTGACAAGCGCGATCTGCCCGGCACGTTTCTTTACGTCGGCATAGGACAGCAGGGTGAAAGGCGCGGCTTCGCCGGAACGGTGGCAGGCAGCGCAGTTCTGGTTAATAATTGGCGCGATGTCCTTCGTATAGGTCAGCGTCCCTTTTGTTTGTGGAACGGAAATATGTCGAGTTTTCGCTAACTGGGTAGACGGTTTTGCCTGTGTCGTCTGTGCCGCAATATCCTCACGAATGGAAGCGAATGCGGTCAGCACGAAGAAGCCGCACTGTATCCCACGGCAAAAATTAGATTTCGGAAACATCCGTATATACCTCAAGTTCTTTCTTACCATTTTTGTAACTGATCACGCTGCCTTCCGTTTCGCAACTACAGTCAGACTATCAGCATTTGCTCCCCCTCTCCCGAAGCTTCGGGAGAGGGGGTTGAGGAGAATAGTGACCCATTAATTTTACTTCAGATATCGATCCAGCCTGAATCCATGATTCATGCGAAAGTGAGTTCACCGCGCAGACTGCTCGTTCCGATTGCCGTCAGCAGCGCGGTGCAGCGCTCGGTTCCCGTGAGGCTCATGCGAACACGTGGCAGATGCACCCCTTCGCTCGGCAGCGCGATCGAAA
>JBBQPY010000253.1:0-4750 GCA_038216735.1 Chthonomonadales bacterium | reverse complement strand
ATATTCGAACTGCGACAGTCGGACTGAGCATCGCTCGCAATCTGGCGCTGGGCGAGGCACTTCACGAAATTTGCGCCTTCACGGACGATGACTGCGCTGTGCCGCCACAGTGGGTCGCCAACATTGCGCGTCTCTACCGTGCGCATCCGGAAACGCAGATTGCGTTTAGCCCGGTTCATATCCCCGAGAGTCTGGCGAAAGTGCCCGACATACTTTTCCCCTGCCTGTATTTCAATCAGGATCGGCTGCTCCGGAACCGTGAGATATTCGGTATGGGTGCCAATATGTCGATGCGGAAAAGCGCATGGGAGCGCATCGGTCCCTTCGATACGCTCCTCGGAGCGGGCGGGTTGCTCCCCGGCGCGGAGGAGCATGACTGGCTGTATCGCGGACACAGACTGCAAATGCAAATACGCCTCGACCCGAGCAATGCGATCGACCACCATGCTTTCCGTACGATTGAAGAATGGATCAAAATGCACGCGGTATACTCCGTCGGGGACGCGGCTTTTGCGATGAAGCATCTGCGCTGCGGAGACTGGTATGCCGGAGTAATGCTGTTGCGTACGCTGGCTGATTACAGCGGAAGAATACTGAAACAGCGTCTCAAACGTCATGGTTTCGAGGCACAGGCGGAGTATCTGCGCGGCTACTGGTCGGGCATCTGGAAGAGCCGGCATTTTGCGGTCGACAGGCAGACATTCCTGTATACTCAGCAGCCGGAAGGCGGTTCCAAAGCGCTGTCAGAAGCAGCAGACGGCTGAGGCTCACTCCTCCAATTCTCGTAAGAAGGGGAGGACTATTCGCACTTTGGGAGCTGTTACCTTCGAAGAGAACAGGCAGTAACACTTCCTCGCTTCGTGAGGTAGGTAACCATGATAGCTGGATTGTGAGAACTAATGAAGAAGATCGAATGTGTGATTCGTCCCATCAAAATCGATGAGGTCAAAGAGGCGCTTTCCGCGATCGGCATCGTCGGCATGACTGTTGCCGATGTACGTGGCTACGGGCGGCAGCGCGGGCGTACGGAAAAATATCGGGGCAACACCTATGTCGTGAACCTGCTTCCGAAGGTCAAAATCGAGGTGATCGTTCCGGACGACCGCGCCGAAGAGGTTGTCGAGATCGCCTTGAATGCGGCACGAACGGGCGAGGTCGGCGATGGCAAGATATTCGTATCTTCCGTAGAGCAGGCGATTCGCATCCGCACCGGTGAACGCGGCGATGAAGCACTGTAAATGTGAAATTGCGGCACTGCACCGTACGCAGTATGGCCTTTTGCCAGGTGCTTTCAGTACCTATATGACAAAAGCATGCGCCTTTCATGAGTGCATTCCGGCCATTCCCTATCTTCATCCCTCCATTTGAAATAAGTTAAATCAAACTTGAACGAAAAAGAACAGGAACTTCGTAATGCCAGCAGAAGCGGCACGACCGCGCATCGAAATCTATGACACCACCCTCAGGGACGGCTCTCAGGGCGAGGGAATCAGCTTCAGCGTCGAAGATAAGATTCGGATCGCGCGGCGTCTGGACGAGTTCGGCATGGACTTTATCGAGGGCGGCTGGCCCGGCTCGAACCCCAAAGATGAGGCCTTTTTCGAGCGTATGCAGATCATCCCGCTGCACAATGCGCGCCTTGCAGCTTTCGGAAGCACTCGTCGCGCTGGTATCCGCGCTGAAGACGATACACAGCTTTTGAAACTGCTTGCGGCGAAAGTTCCAGTGATCACGATCTTCGGCAAGTCCTGGGAGGAGCATATCACCTATGCTCTGCGCACGACACCCGAAGAGAACCTGTGTATGATTGCCGACAGTGTCACCTTTCTTAATCGCAATGTCGAGAGCGTGATTTATGACGCCGAACACTTCTTCGATGGCTATAAAGCGAACGCGCAGTATGCGCTTGCCTGCCTCCGTGCCGCGCAGGAAGCGGGCGCAATTCGACTGGTGCTATGCGACACGAACGGCGGCACGCTGCCTCATGAAATCGCTGCTATTGTGCGGCATGTGCGTGAAACCTTACCGGAAGCCAAAATAGGGATTCATTCCCACAACGATGCAGAATGTGGGGTCGCCAACGCACTGACTGCCGTGCTCGAGGGGGCAACTCAAGTGCAGGGAACGGTGAACGGCTACGGCGAACGGTGCGGTAACTGCAGCCTCCTGCCGGTCGTCGCGTCTCTCCGCCTCAAGCTCGGTCTCGATTGCCTGATGCCCGGTTCGCTCGAGAATCTCTCCGGGCTGTCGCAGTTCGTAGATGAGATCGCGAACCTGACACCCGATACACGCCGTCCTTATGTCGGGCGCAGCGCGTTCGCACACAAGGGCGGCGTCCATGCGGACGCTGTGCTGAAAGGGGCGAGCTACGAGCATATTGACCCGGTACTTGTTGGCAATTCGCGGCGTCTTCTGGTTTCAGAACTGGCAGGCAGCAGCAGTATATCGGCCAAAGCAGCAGAATACGGCATCGATTTGAGCCGCAAGTCGCCAGAGGCGCGTTCTCTGCTGCAGGTGGTTGCAGAGCGTGAGCACGCAGGGTACAGCTATGAGGGCGCAGAGGGCTCATTCGAGCTGCTCCTGCAGCAGTCACTCGGCAGGTTCGCCGAGCCTTTCACGCTCAAGGGCTTCCGCTGTATCGTCGAAAAGCGCGGGGAAGATCGTGAGCCGATCACGGAGGCGACGGTTAAGCTGGAGGTAGGAGGCACTGAGCGGCTCACAGTCTTCGAGGGCGATGGTCCGGTCCATGCGCTCGACGGCGCGCTCCGTAAAGCACTGTTGGAATTCTTCCCTGAACTGGCGATGATCCGACTGACAGACTTCAAAGTGCGCGTCGTCAATACGCGGGAAGGCACGGCGGCGAAGGTTCGCGTGATCATCGATTCGACGGACGGCACACAAGAGTGGAGCACAGTCGGCGTTTCAGAGAACATGATCGAGGCAAGCTGGCACGCGTTGATCGACAGCATCGTTTATGGGCTGCAATGTCAGAACGCAGACTCTGCGTCAGGCTGAACGGCTTTGCATGGTCGTAGTGACATGACTGAAGTCTCGGCCTTGAGCTGCGAAGCTACCTGCGCGGGCAAACAGCCCTTACCCCAACATCTCCCTGCCATTCGTATCTCATCAGGGAAACAGGCGGATCCAACGCTCTCTGTAGTGTCTCCCTCTTTCTTCTCCCCTGGAACGAGAGGGACTGAGGTGTGGTTGCCACTTCCGAAAGACGCTCGGTTTCCGGCAGCCAGGCAGAGGTGTTCACCCTGCTGCCGTATATAAAAACCCCTCATAGCCATATCTCATAGTCATTCCGATTGTGTTCATGCAGTGACAGATGAAGATCTATAGCATTATCGAATTGCATCTTCAGACAACACAGGATTCCTATTTCTGATCGAGCAGGAGACCCACCGCATTATGCAAGCATCGCCGACTGATTCCATACTTATCCCTTCCATGTCGACCCCTCCCGCTACTATTCCGATCTCTCCAGTGCCGCGTCCGGAATATCCACGACCACAGTTCGTACGCAAAGAGTGGGAATGCCTCAATGGAACCTGGGAATTCGCGTTCGACGATGCGGACGCAGGATTGACAGAACGCTGGTTCGAGGGACTCAAGCTGGAGCGAGAGATTGTTGTGCCGTTCGCGTACCAGACGCCTCTGAGCGGCATCAATGACAAGGGCATACACGAAGTCGTATGGTACGCTCGTGATTTTTCAATTCCCGACAGGACTACCTGGCGCGGACAGTCTATCCTTCTGCATTTCGGCGCTGTCGACTACAGAACGACCGTCTGGATCAATGGCATCGAGGTCGGGCACAACCGGGGCGGTCATGTGCCGTTTACTTTCGACATCACGCCCTATCTGAAGCCAGAGACCGGCGCTGTCAATCGCATTTGCCTCCGTGTGGAGGACAAGCAGGACGCGACGCAGCCGCGCGGCAAGCAGTCGAAATCGGGTCTGCCGCAGGGAATCGATTACTACTGCACGACGGGTATCTGGCAGAGTGTGTGGATGGAGCCCGTGCCTCATCTGCACATCCGATCCCTGTCGATCACGCCTATTTTGTCGGTGGGGGTCGTTGTTGTGGACGTGTTCCTGCATGCGCCCGCGGGTCGGTGGCGTTTGACGGGCGAACTTCTCCTGGGCAATGAGGTGGTCGCCGAAGACACAATCGACACGCTCAACGCCTCCGCGCAGATCACCTTCGAGGTTCCCAACCCGAAAGCGTGGACGCCCGAAAGTCCGCATCTGTACGATATGAAGATAAAGTTCTCGCGAAGCAGTGTCGGTGAAGATACCGACGCTTCGGATACATTCGACCTGGAAAAAGTCGAGGACATCTCAGATGTGACAGTAATCGATGAGGTCGAGTCGTACACGGGGCTTGTGGACGTGGCTCTGAAAGACGGCAAATTCCTGCTCAACGAGAAGCCCACGTATCTTGCGATGGTGCTCGATCAGGGCTATTGGCTCGATGGCGGGATGACCGCGCCGACCGATGAGGCTTTGCGGGCGGATGTGGAGTGGTGCAAGCGGTTCGGCTTTAATGGGGCGCGCAAGCATCAAAAGGTGGAAGACCCACGCTGGCTGCACTGGTGCGACCGTCTGGGCTTGATGGTGTGGGGCGAAATGGCGAATGCGCGGGCATGGTCAGCCGGAACGGAAGAGGCGTTCGTCGCCGAATGGGAGCGTGCTGTCCGACGCGATCAGAGCAGTCCTGCGCTCGTTGCCTGGGTGCCCGTCA
>JBBQPY010000252.1:0-4841 GCA_038216735.1 Chthonomonadales bacterium | reverse complement strand
GAACGGTGGACGTAACACCCCGCCCAACGCAGGCAATCTTGGGTGTAGGCTTTGGTGTCAAGCATGTGGCGTTGCCAAACCCGGTCGACTTGTACGGAGGGGACAAAGGGGGAGTCTTGCCGGGTCGTGACCAGGAAAAAGTAGCGTTCATAGGCGGCAACAGCCCGCCGCGCGGACGCCGGGCTTGCGAAGCCATCTTCAGCGACGAGGCGGCGCACGAGTCTCTCCAAACGGAGTCTCGGCGCCGTTGCCGCCGAAGGGGCGAGGGGCCTTTGGGTGCAATCGTTTAAGTTCATCTTTAGGCTTCCCCTCCGGCAAAGTCCGCCTCGGCTCGGGAGGACCTGCTTCAATCGTCTTCGCAACGCTGTGATGGCAGCAGCCTAGTCGCCGGGAGAAAGTTCGCCGCACTATTTCTTACCGCAGAGGCTGGCGAGGGTCTGCGTAATCAGCACGCCCGGTGCGTACCACACAGAGCACAGCAGAGCATAGTGGGTCATTTCTCCGAGTGCCTCGTCTTTCCATTATATCACAGGCAATCACACGCTGGCTCACTCTTCCAGCGATACTCGTTTGCGAGAACGTTGGGTGTCAAGAGCGAATGCGCTTGCTGCCTTGAGCGTCGCCTTCTGTCCTCTTCGGTCGATCTACGGGTGGCTGCAACACCTGATACAAATGAGAGACTGACTACATATTTTCAGCTCTGTTTACGAAATTTCTGACCACAACAGGCATTAGAATGCGCTGCCTTGACCGTGATAGGGCACTCTCTTCCAACGTCCGGGCTCCCATTGTTCTTTATTTGGCGTGAATGGCTTCGCGGGCATAATCGACAAGTGCGTGAACGTGACTGGCGGCGGTGTGATGGGCGAGGACGCGCGAACGGGCGCGATGCCCGTTCGCCTCCCGCTCCGCTTCGGGCAAGGTCTGGAGAAGGGGGAGCGTATCCTGGGGGAGCGCGTTACGAGGATTTCCCGGTGGGACGCGAAGAAGGTATCCAGGCCGTCCCAATAATCGCTGAGGATGGGAACGCCACTCGCGGCGGCTTCTAACAGGCGCACGCTGGGCGAATAGCCCGCCTGAAGCATGTCGGCGCGGCGATGACGAACTTGGTCAGTTTCACGGGAACGGCACACATTCCCGGCTTTCTGCCGCACTACTTCGGGGCGCAGTTCTGGAACGATCTGGAGATTGAGAAGAGGCTGCCCAGGACGCTTGCTGGTCGCTGCGGGTTACTGAGACGCTACGTCTAAGAGGAACGTCCCACCCCCGTAGGAGTCCGTGAGATGACTCACGAAATGCCCGTCCGTCCCTTTCGAGATGGTTCCCGCTTCGATATACGCGGCAGCGTTACTGTTGGGGTTGTCGAAATTAAGACTGCCTTTGCCTGAGTGATCGAAACTTCCCGACAGAGTATAAAACGTCCCGGAAGGGATGGGAGGTAGTCCAGCAATGGGGGAAGAATCGGGATCGGCTCTTCCGGTGAGAATGCCTGCCTCATTAATGGTGAACCTAAGCGTCCCCTTGGTAATGGCTGAGATGAGGTTGAGGGAGGAGCCACTCGTCGTGCTGTACGTGCCCGCATAGGTGCCTCGGAAGGGCGAGGGGCCGGAGGGTGCCGTTGGGACTTGGGAGATGTTGCCGCCCCCCTGACCCGGAAAGCCGGTGATATTATTACCCATACCGCATCCAACCAAGCCGCTGCCGGAAGCGAGAACAACCGCCAGGGCAAACATCTGCATGGATTTCACGAGATTCTTCTTTCTCAGCTTGCGTTGGCAGAAGGGAGCGTACAGCAGGGAAGTCCCCGCATATTCGCATATTTCCTATACTTTTTCTGCATAGATGCCAACTCGAACGTATTATAGTCCATAAGGTTCTTGACAGTCAACACAACGGACCACATTCGGATAGATTGCGGGTTACAATAGGAGCATTGCCTCGCCTCTGACGGCGCGAGTCACTGTTCTCCAGTACGCGCTGGAGCAGAGCGTGCCTACCCCGGCTTAAACTGGATTAAGGCCGCTTAAACTCGGGAGGCTTTACGGTACGCGGCGGGTGCGACCCCGGTTTGGCGGGCGAACATCCGCGTGAAGTATGCACGGCTTCCGAAGCCCGTGCGCTGCGCAATCTCTTCGACAGTCTCTGTCGTGAAGATTAATCGCTGTGCCGCCATGCGTATCCTCTGCTCGAGCAGATAGTGCCCTGGACTGTGACCGACACACTCGCGAAACCGGCGTATGAAGTAGTTCTCGCTCAGGCAGCAGTCTGCCGCCAGATCACGGTTGAGGAGTGGCTCGGCGTAGCGCCGTTCGATGCGGTCGAGGGCGGCAAGTACAGGAGCGCAGTCAGCAGTGATTCGATCGTAGCGTGCCCGCTGCTCCGCGGGCAGACCACTCAGACAGGCAGCAAGCGACTGGTAGACCAGTGCTTTCGCGGCACAAAGAGAGGCGATTCGGGTGGGTTCATGGAATGCGGACCCGCTGGCAGACGAGCGCAGCGTCTCTTGCAGCGTGGCGGTCTGCGGAACGTCGACCGGAGCGCCGAACAGCTCCTTCAGTAGTCGGTAGGGCAGTCCCACGACATCGAAGTGTATATAGAAGTGCGTGATCGCCTGCACATTGTGACAGTTGAATCGCACCCCTGCTGGTACAAGGTAGAGCCGATCTGCCGCAAGTGGAAACAACCCTGTCTCCAGTTCCAGCGCCGCGCCATCAGCGTCATTGAAATACAGCCGCCAGTAGCTGCTCTGTACGTCTTGTGTGTGCCAGCCCGCGTCGATGCGTTGGGTCTGTACTGTGAAGAGGCGGATATGTATCCCGTCTGAAATCGAATCCCCACGATAGAGATCGTTCGTCCTGCGTTCCTCGCCCATGCTTTTCTGCTCGCTTTCGCCCTTTTCAAATCTCGAAATCAGAGCAGAATTTCGATCGGATGTGAGAATCCGACACAAACCTGTTTGGTTAGAGTATAGACCGAAATCACCCGCTTTGATATAATAATTCTCCTAGGTTTCCAGCGCATTGTTTTCTTGCCGGACATGAACGTGAAAGCCCGGTAGGTGCCCGAGAGGAAACAAATAGATCGAGCCAACAGATCGAGGAGAGAACAGATGACAACGACAGACATCGGAAAAACGGCAGCCATCGAAAATGAATTGCCTGCGGTCGGTAAAGTCGGCGTGAAGGACATCGAAGTCTTCGCCGACGATCTGAATATTGCGGCCGCAGCCGCAATCTACAAGGAGCATGGCTGTCTGATCGTTCGCGGGCTGATGCGTCCGTACATCGCGGCTATTCAGCGCGACATCGAGGCGACCGCCGCGCACGCGATCTCACTGCTCGACAAAGCGCGAAAAACGCCGGAAGGGTGGGTGACGCTCGATGGCACGCTCTTTATTCCGGCGCCTGCAAACTTCGCGCGCGACAAGCAGATCATGGTGCTGGGCGCGCGCTACACGACAAGCGCAGCGTTTTTTCGCAGCGCCTTCGACACAAAAGCAGTCGATATCGTAGAAGCGATTCTCGGCCCGGATGTCGAGCTATTCATGGACGGGCAGTGCCTTTACAAAGAGCCGGTCGGCGGACACGCGAAAAATCTGCATCAGGATTCTGCTTATTTCGAGCATCGTTACGAGGGACCGATCGCCTCGCTGAATTACGTCGTCGATACCGATCTCGTCAATGGTGCGCTGTATGTCGTACCGGGTTCGCATCGTCTGAGCACGCTCAGGCATATCGATACCTCTTCGCATCTCGGCTTGGACCCGGAAGAGTGGTCGTGGGACAAGGCAGTGCCTGTAGTCGGACAAGCGGGCGATGCGATATTTTTCCATGTCAGAACGATTCATGGCTCGCAGACGAACCGCTCCGATAAACCCCGCCCGGTCTTTATCCATCGCTACCGACGCGCCGATGATTTCACGACCGTAGCTGCGGCGACTACTGAACGCCGCGAGGAGGCGGAGCGGCGGGCGGAAGAAGCCAAAAAGGAAAACCAGCAGGGGCTAATGGTACGCGGCTTTCGAACTCTGGGCTGATTTTGTTGACCCGTTCCGTCTCTACCTGCGGATATACGAAGGACTGTCCGTGAATTTCAGAAACATTTTGTCTCCAGAATTCGCTGCGCCAGCCAACAAATAAAGCCTGGAAACTGGAATGTATCCCTCAATTGAGCCAATAGGTTACGAAGCGGAAATGATGGGTTGCTTCTGCTGTTGTTGGTACGTCTCCTCGAATGAGACGAGAGGAACATAGTTCCACGCCGAGTGTAAACGCTTGGCATTGTAGACGATTTCCAGGAAGTGCATCAGGTTTCCCCAGGCTTCCTTGAGTGTGCGGTATTCGTTAATAGGAATTTCGGCATCCCTCACCGTCTTGGTGAAGCTCTGCGCCCTGGCATTGCCCTACGGATTGCCCCGACGGCTCATGCGGATGGTAATGCCCACTTCTTGAAACGTTGGGTGTATTCCCAACAAGGATACAACAGTGTCAATCGTTGTCTTACACCTTGATGAGCAGGTCGGATTTGCTTTGGTGCTGAAGTCTAGCCTCGATTAGTTTTTCGCCTTCGTTCCTGTCGCGCCGGTCTATGGTGCGACGGCGTGCTTTGGGAGCGCAACGTTGAAGCAATTTGCGTGCCTGCGCGACGACATACTTGCTCTGGTCATAGTTCACAGGGTGCTTAAGCCACAGCCCGACAGTTTGTTCGATAATCTTGGTCAGTTCAGGAGCCGCTGTAGCTTGACCATGCACTCGGGTTGGATTTTATCTCGGCGGAATACGAGTTCAACTGAAAAGTACGTAGTTAACGAGTTGTGCTAGTTTTATATGTAAACTTATGTC
>JBBQPY010000251.1:0-4969 GCA_038216735.1 Chthonomonadales bacterium | reverse complement strand
CAGTTTTGCTGCCGAGTCGCGGCCGCAGGAATAGCGCCGAAAGATCGTCCCCTGTGAAGGTTCGGCTTCCGACCCTTACCGATCCGCGCTTCACCTGCACCGGGCTGTCGGCGAGCAGAACGCTCCAGGCAACATTCGTGTCCGCATTACCATAGAGAATTACGCTCCGATCGCGCTCACCACCTGTCTTGAATTCTGTGTCCGCAAGTACATCTATCGCGCCGTTGCCGCGATACCAGAACGTCTCTGCATCGAACCGCGCCTTCGCGAAACACTGCGCATTCTCCGCCGCCGTTCCTTTCGTGCCGTACACGAACAACATTCGATGCGTAAACGCCAGCTTGAACGGTCCGCTGCGATCAGGGGTTTTCTGAGTCGGAGCGGGCGGCGTCGAAACCTGCCAGCGATCGCTCAGACGCTCCAGCCAAACCTTACCGCTTGCACCCGGTCTACGGACATTTTCGAGCGTCTGCCCATCCAGTTCGATACGCAGTTCACCGGCCGTCGGCACCGAAGCGACATCAAGACTGAGGCGGGCGATGTTCGCTGTCGTGCCGCTGAAAGTGCGTGATTTCGGTTGGATTTGGATATCGGCGCGACTCGGCTGCAGCGCGTGAATCTGCTGCGCGACCGTCAGCCAGTGACAGCGGGCGGAGACGCCGGGATTGATGGTCGTGAAATCGACGTGGCGCACATCGGCGTCTGGTGTCAGCTTACGGCGTCTGAACAGCTCGAATATCTGGGGCCAGTCTACACAGAGCGAACCCCACCAGTGTCCCGCGCCGGGCTCCTCATGGTAGGCGAGGTCTTTGTGAAAGGCAGACAGGTATTTGTACATCGTACGGGCTTCTGTCACGGGCACGTTGTCGTCCGCGCCGCCATGCAGAATATAGATGCCCTCCTGCGCGTAGTTGCTGCCCATCAGCAGCGTATCGCTCGCGGCGGAAGCGCGGCTGAGAATGCTTTCGACGGGGTTCGCATTGGCGACTTTCTGCCCGCCTGCATACGAATAGAAACTGATCCACCCCGCGCTCGGCGCGATCGCGGCAAACTTGTCGGGGAAGAGTGCGCCGAGCTGCCAGGTGCCGTGACCACCCATCGAATGCCCCGTCAGATAGGTATGCTGCGGATCGGTGTGCAGCGATTTCCGCGCCGTTTCCAAAACTTCGAGCGCATCCAACCGCCCCCAGTCCTCCCAATCGAAACCATACGGCCGGCGATTCGTCGGCGCAACCAAATGCGCCCAGGTCTTCGGCGCGTAGGCATCCGCCTGCCCGAGACCTTCGACGCTCGCGCCGTGCAGGGTAAGGACGAGCGCGGGCGGGGTTTCGTCTCCGACGGGAATCTGTGCCGGGTTGAGCGCGTAGTACTGAACGCTGCCATCGATGCCGCTGACGAAGGTGCATTTGCGGGTCTGATTTGGCTCGCGCACCCGCAGGCTGAGCGGCATGACGAAAGTCACGAGCCGTGTTGCCGCTCTGACGGGTGGCGGAACGATTAACCGCAGACCAAATTTTTGCTCACCTACCTGTTTTGGTGCCTCTGCGTATAGTCGGAAGGCGATTTTGCGCGTCGAGAGCGGAAGCAGCGGCGGCAGAGAAGAACGTGTAGTGCGGAAACCAGGGCCGCTCACCTCGACCGCCAGCCCGCGCACTGTTTCGGTGGTGGCATTGGTCGCGACAACGGCGCCGATCGTATCGAGGCTCTGTCCGCGCACTAGATCGGGGAGGGTCGCATCGGCAGCGTCGAGCGAAATCGGCGCGGGTGGCGTTGTGAGTTTTGCACGGAAGCGGCCGCGCCCGACCACGAACAACAGGGTATTGTGTCCCGACTTCAGCGCGATGGGAGTATGCACATAGCCGTACTCGTAGGGATCACCGGTACGCGGGACACCGTTGATATAGACCAGACTGTGACCCTGTGCCGTCAGCAGCATGATTTCATCGCGATCCGCCTCCACATTTGCGTACGCATAGCCGCCGCCGAGCGCTTCATCCGCGAACCAGCCGTCTTTATCACCCGCAACCTCACGCCACTTCGCCGCCAGTTTGTCCGCTCCCCCGACACTCCTCCCTGCGACCGTGACGCTTTCACCGGCGATAGGTGCATGCCAGTTACCGGCGACCAGCTGCGCTTCGACAGGGTCACGATGCAGGGCGTAGCGTCCGCCGCCCGTGAGCGGACCGACGACCAGGCAGTGTGTAATTGCGATCTCACGTCGCGAAATGACAGTGTTGGATTTGTTATCTGCTCCCGTCGTCTGTACTGCGAGTGCGGGGCTGTGGACCAGACCCACAAGAGCTGCCCCGAGCAGCGCGGCACCCGTCTGCAGCGCGAGTTTGGTGCGAAAAGCAGTATTGAGGAAGGGGGGCCGGAAGAGCAGTCGAAGCGAGTGCAAAGCAGTTTCCTTTATATCCAACAGTATATTTGACAGTTAACCTCAGAATACGATAGTAGATTCAATGCAATTTGAGTTTGGTGCCAATAGTATAGCATGAGGAGCCAACCCGAACGATCTTTGGTTCCGGCTGATGCCCGACAGAGCCAGCAAAGCAATTTCACCTTTCGGTATTTTGGAATATTTGGACTATTTTATGCGAATCAGATAAACCATATTGACAGTAATCGCAATTTTTGGTATGATTGTATCGAGGTATCAAGAGGATAGCAATGACGCAGATGCATGAAACCGTGGTTTCTCCTTCCGTACGACATATTACGGATGTGATCGAGGCAAGAATCCGCTCCGGGAAATATCCTCACGGACGCTGGCTGCCCAGCGAGCGTGAGATTGCCGACGAGTTCGGTGTAAGCCGGATCGTGATCAAATCCGTTGTGAACGAACTCGATAATCGCGCGCTCGTCATCCGTTCGGCTCGATGCCGGCCGGTCGTTCGCAACGCTGCGGACGTCGATGTCCCGACTGAATTTATTCTGCCAGAAACGCGTCGCAGTAGTATCGGCCTGTGGATATGGCCGAACCCGCGGCAGCCGGGTATCGCTACGATCGTACAGGGCATCACGCGTACGCTCGATCCCGACGCCTTTCGCATGATCATTGCCAGCCCGCATGTAACTGACTGGGTGTCGGCGGCGCGCTCCGAATCGCAATTTCTGCTGCGTATGGCACAGGATCGGGATATTGTCGGCATCATACTCTGGTATCTGGGCGGGGAGACCAATCTGCCAGCGCTGGTCACGCTGCGTGAAGCGCATATACCGCTCGTATTTATCGACCGCCGACCTCCTGCCGGTTTTAGTGCAGACTATGTCGGCGTTGACAATATTCACTCTGCAGAGGAGGTGGTGAAGCATCTCGTGGCGCAGGGGCATCGAAGTATCGCGCATATCAGCAACTTCGATACCGCTTCGACAGTTTACGAACGACTGACGGGCTACCGCCGCGCTCTCAAAGCATCCGGGCTTCCTTATCGACCTGAACTGGTGCAGCACGCGCCCGATCCGACAGACGGCGATCCCTCCGAAGGGTGCGCCGCACTGCTGGACATCCTGTTGGGTCTTCCGGATCCGCCGACTGCCCTTTTCGCTGTCAACGACTATATTGCGTTGCGGCTCAAAGCGGCTATTCAGGTGCGCGGTCTAACGGTTCCGGGCGACATCGCGCTGGCAGGCTTCGACGGCATTGAACGCTGGCTTCCCGGCCGGTCATTTCTTACTACCGCCAATCAGCCCTTCGAGCGTATCGGCGCGAGAGCGGTCGATGCATTACTGAAGCATCTTACCCTCGGGTCGGAAGCTCTTGCTGAGCATATTCTGCTCGAGGCTCCGCTCAGCATCAGCAGTTCCACGGTGCCCTGAGCCAGCGCTGACAGTTCACTCAGCCAGTGCTGACAGTTCTCGAAGCAATGACGGATTATCTGACAATCAATGCAGTAGACTGGTGTGCTTTCCGCACACATAAACGAAGGAGAAGACATGGTGAAAAGTCGCAAACAGAGTGGGTTCACACTTATCGAACTGCTCGTGGTCATCGCAATCATCGCAATTCTGGCAGCCATCCTGTTCCCTGTTTTCGCGCAGGCACGCGAAAAGGCGCGCGCGATCTCCTGCATCAGTAACCTGAAGCAGATTGGCATCGCATATCGAATGTACATGTCGGACTACGATGAGATGGTTCCGCCCTGCTATCAATACTACCGACCGACTCCGGCAGACAATCCATACAACAACATCCTGTACTACCCCGACATCATGAATCCATATGTCAAAAGTACCGGCATCTGGGTCTGTCCGGATCGCTCCTTCCTGGTAGGAACGGTTCCGGGAGATCTTCGTACTGCTCTGCCGCCCGGTAGAGGTCCTGGAAAGCAGATACTTCAGTGGTCGTACGCGGCGAACAACACATGGGATTGCTGCGGACTTACAGCGGCGGACAATATTCCCTCGTTCCGTGGCGACTCGGTAGGGCGCTACTTCCCTTATCCGACGGATGCCGCATTTGAGAAGCAGGCGGAACTGATCACTTTCTACGACTCCGACGAGCTGCAGACGTGGGCTGCCGCTTACCCTGCTCCGCATCTTGGAGCGGGCATGGTGGAAGGATTCGACTTCCTGACCGATGCCTATCAGCCCGACACCGGCTATGGCCCGCACTGTAAGGGTTCCGTCCGGATGGACCACAGCGATGGCTTCAACTCTGTGTTCATGGACGGTCATGGCAAATGGATGAAAGCTTCGAAGCTGGAAAACTGGGAAGCGCGTCCGGGCGGAGACTGGTCTTGGAATGAATAGTCAAGATCGATTGCGAAATAAGGTAATCTGGTTGGCATGATTACCTTAACCAAGCTACGGCGCAAGCCGCGTCACTTCCAAAAGTTCACCGGTCTCACCCTGTGCGAGTATGACCAAGTACTCGCTCAAGTCACGCTTGCCTACGAGCAAGCCGAGCAGCAACGCCGCTGTCAGGGTGAGCGGACACGCCAAGTAGGCGGCGGACGGCCGTATGCCC
>JBBQPY010000250.1:0-5136 GCA_038216735.1 Chthonomonadales bacterium | reverse complement strand
GACCATAATTTTAGAGGAAGGAGAATCGGCAGTGAAGACTGCCTGATCGGAGCCGATGCCCTGCCAACTGATCGGACCGCGACCGTCGGGTTTGATGATGAAGTCGGTTGCTGGTGGCGCAGAGCCAACCGGAGTTGTCGGCGTCTGTTTCTTGCCCGGAACGAACTCCACTGAGAACCGCTGTGCGAACGCATCTCCTGAACCGATCCCCGCCTTCTCCCACTGCGACTTGATATCCATGCCGTTTTTCGTCATCAGTTCCGGCACACTACCTGCCGGAATACGCAGCCGATTCTCGATGTTGGCGAGCGCCATATCCTGACGTTCGAACAGCAGTGCGGCGGCAGGCAGCAGCGCCATCTTCGCTGGATCGGTGTCGATGGAAAAGTAGGTGCGTATTTTGTCGCCGCTGTAACTCGCTTCGCTGTTGTAGTCGAAAAGGTAGAATCCGTCCCAATCTTGCAGGGAGGCGACGGCGGCAATCAGCGGAATCGTCTCTTCGCGGAACTCGTTGGGTGCGGGATGATTGTACTCGCTGATCGTATAGGGCTTACCTGCCAGCCGGTAACGAGCGAGGGCAGCGAGCGTCTCCAGCCCATCTCGTACGAGCGGCGTGTTCCCAATTTTCCAATCCTGTGGATCCCATGCTTGATGCGGAAAATTCGGGTGATCCCAGTAGGCGTGCATATCGCCGACGTCCTGTGTCGCCTCACGCAGCAGCCCGCCCAGCCCGCCCCATCCCGTCTGCGAACCGACGAGGTTCGCGTGGACGCTCAGGTCTTTTTTCAGGTAGTCGCGCATCGTCTTCATATAGGTGCGCTCAGTCTCAAGCAGGAATCCAGCCCAGTCCTGTCCCGCCGGATCGTTCGTAGGGCGACCGAGTGGCACGGACGCAGTCTCCAGTGTCGCGCCTTTCGGGAACGGATATTCGATGCCGGGGCGCATCACGACATTCGCGATATCGATCGTTCCGAGCGCTCCCCCGAGTATGAAACTCAGCCGGTTCTGGTCTTTGACGGTTCGTGCGGCAGTGAACGCGAACGTGAACTGCTGCCACTGCGTAGTCAGGTCCGCGGTCGCATCCAGCCCGACATGATGATAGTCGCCCCTGTCGATGCTCGTGTAGACAGGCAGCGAACGCGTGCGGTCCGCCTTCGCCCAGAAGGTCACCGTATAGGGTTCGCTCTCGGTCAGGTCGATACCGGTCTGATGCAGTTGTAGATGCCAGGTCTCCGCGCCCAGCGCGGCGATATTCAGGCGCAGAACTTTACCGTTCGCGCCGGTTGGCAGTGGTGCATTTTCAGGCAGCGTCATGCGCGCGCTGGCGGGCGCGCTATTGACCTCCAGTGTCCATCGCTCCGCTCCGCGAGTGAAGTCGGAGTTCAGCAACAAATTCGGTCCGTAGGGCTTGTCCGCAGACGCCCAGGCGCGCTGAAGCGTTGCCGTATCGTTGTATTTCTGCCTGAGCCAACCGTTCCACTGCCCGCCCGCAATCGTTTTATAGTGCGTCGGGAGTCGGTCGAAAAGCCCGTTCCACGCCATATCGATCAAGCTGTTTTCATTGTTGATTTCGACGACTGCGACCGCAGGTTCGCTCGTGTAGCTTGTTTTCGTGTACGGGTTGATATGGGTAAGCAGGTCGTGCGCGTAGCTCTTCTGGAGCTCGATCATGCGTGGCTCAAAATAGTCGACGCCCTTGTCGAAGTCCGCGAGTTTGTCGGTTTCTGGGAAACCGTCCGCTTCGTTGAAGGCGCGAGAGACATGCAGGTTCAAGTTGCTGTAGACGCCGTGCAGCTTGAGCTGGTAGATGAAGTAGTCTAGGCGGTCGAGGGCTTCCTTGCTGAGATGCTGGTTGTCTTTGTAGGCGCGATCGAAGATGCCGTTTTTGTTCCAGGCCGCGTCCATGTGATGAAAGCGCACGATGTTGACGCCGAACTTATGCAGCCGCCCAGAGACCTTTTCTGCGTCCGATTTGGTGGGGAAGCAGGCATCCCCGACGATATTGACTCCGATGAATCGAATGCGTCTGCCGTTGTCGTCGTAAAAATGTCCGTTCTTTGCCGCAATGAAACCTGCGCCGCCTGCCGGAATCGGATTCAGCGCAGCGACGCTCGTGATCGTCGCGCTCTCATCGTCCCAGGGCAGTACGAACGGAAAAGTCTGAGGCGATGGGGCTTCCTGCGTGTTCGCAGTTCTGGTGGCTGTAACGGCAGCGACAAGGCTGCCGCAGAGCGCGAGTGTTGAAAATGTTCTGATGAATTGCATGGGCCTATTTCATGGTTGTATTTTGAGGGGAAGTGTTAGTCTTTCGCACCTTTTGCAAGCAGCATATTCACGAGTTCGGGCGTTCCATTGGTGCGCCCCAGGGACACGAGACCGGTGATGTGTTTTGTATTCGCCCCTTTTTCGAGCAGCAGGCGGACGATCTCGGTAGCGCCTTGAGACACGGCATAGAAGAGTGGGGGCTGTTTGCCATCGCCGAGGTTTACGTCGGCGTAGCTGCGGAGAAGCAGGTTTACCATCGCTTTGTTTTTGTGAATGACGGCAGTATGCAGCGTCGTCGCACCAGAAATTTTATCCGTAACGTTCGCGTCCGCGCCGTTTTCAAGCGCGGCTTTGACGAAGGAGAGATTGTTCTTGTCTCCGCCATAGATCTCCAACGCATTCGCAGTTTTCATGTTTGGTATCGCGCCATATTTAAGGAGAGCTGTAACTACGGTGTCCTGCTGCTGTGAGATCGCTGTGTCGAGAGGCGTCCTTCCTGCGGCATTTTTGTCGTTCGGTTCCGCGCCATGCTTGAGCAGCACAATCGCGGAGTCTGGCTGCCCGCCATCAATTGCGATTTGCAGAGAGGAGTTCATTTGCTTGTCGCTCTTAATTCTAAACGTAGCTCCCTGTTTGAGCAGATATTCGAGCGTCGAAACATCTCCCTGCATAATAAAGCTATCGAGAATACCGTCCTGAGCGAAAGCGGATTTTTTGTCGAATCCGTGCGAGAACAGAAAATCGAGCATTTGTCTTTTGCGTTTCGACTCCACACCTGCCTGTACGATCCACATCAGTGCGCTGCCATGATCGGCATTGATGTCGGCTCCATTTTGGAGTGCGGACGCCATGGCCTCCAGATCACCCGCCTGAATCGCTTTCGTGAGCGCGCCATCGAATGCTGTAACATGAACAGCGTGTACCGTCAAGCCGATCAGCCCGATCAGGAATACACCGAGCAGAGCAATGCCGATAAAATCAGGACGCCGCTTATAGATCGAAGCCATGTTTGAGTCCTCCTGCAGACCGATCTCTATAGTCGCTGCGGGTTGGTGAGAAAATAGTTCTCACTCCCGATAGAGAATGAGGACTACTGCACGTTCGCGGAATAACCCTTCCGCAGGAAATCGAGGTAGCCGGTCACGTCTTCCGTGTAGCCCTCAAATTTGGATTGAACTTTGACATCGGCGCCATCGAGCGTTACGGCGACATAGACTGGCAGCGCGATCGTCCCCGCCAGTTCCTGCTCCAGCGCCTTATTTGCCTCATCGTCGGGTGTGCCGCGATCCGTATAGAGTTCAGCCCGGACGTAATGTGTCAGTTCCGCCGCCACTTCGGGACGAGGGAACATCTTCTTCTCCATCAAGCGGCAGTTGACGCAATTGACACCGGTAAAGTCGATGAAAAGCGGCTTGTTCGCCGCCTTTGCCGCCGCAAGCGCCTCGGCGTAATTTTTGTAGATCATGCCGTCGGTCACATTACCAGGGGTCGTAATTCCGCCATCGGTCGGCGAACCGGGCTTATTCACACGTTCGGGTGGAGAAGCAGTGGCTGACTGGAATCTGCTGTGCTGATAGGGATACGGTGACGGCGGCACAAAGGCTTCAAGATCTCCGAGCGATTTGCCTTCGATTGCCGCGAGACAGTAGACCGCCAGCAGCAGCGTACCCGCCCCGATTATTCGACGCCCGTGTCCGATTTTGCTGCCCTCGTCTACCGACAATCGTAATGCACCCAGCATATACAGTCCGGCGACAATACAGATCGTCGACCAGAGCGCGAGAAAAATCGGTTTCGTGAGCAGCCCGTATCCCCAGGTCAGATCGGCGCTCGAAAAGAATTTCAGCGCGGCAGCCAACTCCAGAAAGCCCATATATGCCTTGACCGTGATCATCCAGGCGCCGGAACGCGGCAGTTTCGCGAGCGCCTGCGGGAAGAGCGCGAGCAGAAAGAATGGAAGCGCGAACGCTGTGCTGAACGCCAGCATACCGAGAAACGGATAGAGGAAACTGCCGTTCGCCGCCGCCAGAAGCACCGTCGCGACGAACGCGCTCGTACACGTGAACGAGGTTAGCGTGAAGGTCAGACCCATAAGGAGCGGGGCGATCAGACCACCTTTTTTGGAGGCGCTATCCGCTTTGTCGATCAGCCCCGCCGGTACCGGTATCTCGAAGACGCCGAGCAGGTTCGCTGCCAGAACGACGAACAGGAGACCGAGACCGATATTGACCCAGGGGTTGGCAGCGAACCGCTGTATGCCGGTCGCGCCGAACAGCACGGTCGTGATCAGCCCGAGTCCGGTGAAGGTGCCGATAATTCCGAGGCAGTAAGCGATCGCACCGCGCAGACCCTGTACGCCCTTGCCCTCTTTACGCTTCGTGAAAAAACTGACCGTGATCGGCACCATCGGGAAAACGCAGGGCGTCAGCAGCGACGAAAATCCCGCTCCGATCGCCAGCAATAAAAAAGGGAGCAGTCCGCGTTTCTGCGCCTGCTCCACTTCGTTGCCACCCTGTTTTGTCTGGTTTGCGACAGCGGGAGCGGGTTGGGGGCCGCCGGGAGGACCACCCACCAGGATCAGCGTACCCATCTGTTCGTTTCGTTCGGCGGCTTTCAAATCCATTGAATGCGGATTGATCTGAACGAGTACAAGCGGGCTCTCACGCCGCAAAAGCAGCGTTATCTTCCCCGCTGCTGGGATCTTCGTGATGGGCTTTTTCCGCGCAGGGCGCGCCTCGCCAGCAGCCACTTTATAGATCACGGGAACAGTTGCGGTTGCCGAAGGGAGACACATCCGCGCGTTACAAATCTGGTAACTGACGGTGACAGACGCTTTCTGTACACCTTTGGTGCCGGGCTTTACTGTCACCG
>JBBQPY010000249.1:0-5208 GCA_038216735.1 Chthonomonadales bacterium | reverse complement strand
AATACTAGCACGTAGAGCGACGCCGAGATCGGGAAATTCACGATCGGGAAGTTCCAGTGCAGCGGAATGTAAGGCGAGTAGAAAGGCGACCAGTAGTGCGGCTGGATCGCGCCGACATTGAGCAGCGACTGCGCTGCCCACGCGAACTGATGTTCGTCGAAGTAGGTCGCGAAATACTTTCCCTGAAAAGCGCGGATCGTCGAGTAGACAATAAAAACAAGGAACGTCGCGATCGTCGCGGCGGGCGCGATCCAGTAAGCGTCGTGCCGGACATTATCGGGCGCCGCCAATCCGGTGGTTTCTTTAGTGGGTGCTGTGTAGGTTGCCATACTATATAATACCTCTCTACAGTGATCGGCTACTGCATGTCCATCTCGAATTTTAGTCGAATTTATGCCAGAATACACGAAATTTCGAACTTTTATGTTTTGCCAAAATCCAGTATTATGATTAATATTAGCGGCACTAAGTTATCAGCTAAATTAATAGAAAGAAGAGTTTTCGTTGGGATTGAACGAATGGGAACTGAACAAACTCTTGACGCACGAGGTTCAGTTTTACCGGTACGCCGCGCCGGTGCTGAGAACGCCCTCAGCCTGGTATCTGCATAATCCTCAACTCGGAGAATGGCGTGATGCCAATCGCGCGCTGTGGCTGCATGACGACGGCCGCGGCGCGGACGCAGTTGTCGATGAAGTGATTACTTTTTTTCGCAGTCGGGGTCTCACTGTCGCTGTCGATGTCGATCCGATTGCGGAAGCGCAGGGCATCGGGACCGCGTTGCGGAGACATGGCGCCATGCCGACAGTAGACCAGATGCTGCTGATGCGCTACCCGTCTCGCACGCCGCCAACGCTCCCTGAACGGGGTATTCGTGTCCGCACCGTCTCTAATGAGGGCGAAACGGCGGATACGATGTTGTGGGTCGATATCGTGACAGGCGATGATGTGGGATTGCCAGGTGAGGCATTATGGCGCGAGGTCGTTCGGCGCGAATCGCTGTTCATAGAGTGTCAGTTGTATCTGGCGGATTGGCACGAACAGGCGGTTGGCGCGTGCGATCTATTTGTGGCAGACGGCTGGGGTCGCATCGACAGTGTCCAGACCGACGTAAATTATCGGCGACGCGGGGTGGCATCTGCGCTAGTGGCGCAGGCGATCGCGGATTCTCTGACGGCGGGAAATAGCGAAACCTATCTCTTTACGGAAGCGGGTGGCGCGGGGGAGCAGGTGTATACGCGGCTTGGGTTTGTCCCATGGGAACTGGGCGTCTTGCGCCGCCATATCCTGCGCTGATGTACCTACCGAGAAACGCAGGGTTGAAACTGGGCTGGAACTGCAAAACTCGACGCCAAGCATTAAGCATGCATGAAGCTTTTGTACCCATCAAGCAGCGTCGACTTGCCACTTGTTTGGAAGGCAAACAGAATTGCGGGAGCGTGTTATACTGTAACAGAGGTAACCGGCTATTTGTGATCGAATGGAGACTGTCTTAACCGCTTCCTATACCGACCTGCCCTTGTCACCTTACAGGAGAAAACGCTCATGATGGCTTTGCTGCTTACTTCTGTTCTGCTGAGGCAGAACACCCCTATCGATACCACGGCCAAGTCGGACACAACCATCAAATCGTCTGCCGCTTCTCCGTCCAGCCCGTCGAAGGGCACGCTGCGCCTCACCTTCCTGATAACCAACCCAACCTCCGACTCGTTTCAGGAATCGGCTGATGGCGAAAAGGAGTTGTTGCCCGCATACCAGCAGTATATTCAACTGTATGCCCATCAGGACAAGGATGCCGTCAAAAACCTTGTTACTTCAGACTTCGTCTGGCTCCAGTCGAAGGAGCGCAAACCGCTTCGAAACGAGCAGGCTGTCCAGGAATTACTAACAATGTTTCGAAGTTGGGGACTGACCAGTACAGGTCGGGGACAGAGCGATACAGAGGATATACAAGTAACGATCAAGAAGCTATTCGTCAAGAAAGATAAAGCGGTGGCCTACATCGAAGAAAGAATAACCAGCAAAGTTCCTGTTTCGAAGGCGGAAAGCAAATGGAAAACTATGTCATCGTCCGTCACTATCGTGCACAAACATACCTGGAGCAAAACTAGTTTGGGTTGGAAGCTCCAGGCGATGGAATAGCGACGACGGAGTTTGCTCGTATGGAAGAGTACTCGAACGATGAATTGTTGCGGCAAGAGAATTACAACTTCAGGAGGCTGATACGTAGTGACAGATAACAATACGACAAATGCGCAGCAGACAGATCACTGTTGCTCTGGTCCCGGCTATGCGTCGCCGCAGGAAGCGATGCAGGCCGAGCCGGAAAAACTGCTCTATACGGTGGCGCTGTACACAGGAACCGGAATTGAGCAGCCGGACTATCTCGCGACCGTGGATGTCGATCCCCTTTCACCGACCTATTCGCAGGTGATCGCCCGCGCCTCTGTCCCCAACATCGGCGACGAACTGCATCACTTCGGATGGAACGCCTGCAGCTCCTGCCATGGAGACGAGAGCAAATCGCGTCGCTTTCTCGTTCTGCCCGGGATTCGGTCTAGCCGCATTCATATTTTCGACACAGCAGACGCGCGTAGTCCAAAGCTTCACAAAGTCATCGAACCCGAGGAGATCAAGGCGAAAACCAACCTGACCGCGCCGCACACCGTTCACTGCCTCGCCGATGGCAATGTGATGATCTCAATGCTCGGCGACAGTCAGGGCAACGCGCCGGGTGGTTTTCTGCTGCTCGATAGCAATTTCGATGTCGCAGGGCGCTGGGAACACAACGCCACCGGTATGAACTTCAACTACGACTACTGGTATCAGCCACGCCACAACATAATGGTCAGCAGTGAGTGGGCTGCTCCCAAAACCTTCTATCCCGGCTTCGACCTGAACGATGTCGCGGCGGGCAGCTACGGTCACTCGCTCCATTTCTGGGATTGGGAGAAGCATGACCTGATCCGCAGTGTCGATCTCGGTGACGAGGGCATGATCCCGCTCGAACTGCGCTTCCATCATGATCCCGACAGCACGCACGGTTTTGTCGCCGCCGCGCTTTCCAGCAATGTCTTCCACTTCCACAAAAACGGCGGTGGCGACTGGAACGTGGACAAGGTGATCGACATCGCTCCGGTCGAAGTCGAAGGCTGGCCGTTCCCCCTCCCTTCCCTGATCACTGATATCCTGCTTTCGATGGACGACCGCTACGCCTACTTCTCCAACTGGCTGCATGGCGACATCCGCCAGTACGACATCAGCGACCCCGCCAATCCCAAACTCACCGGGCAGGTCTGGTGCGGCGGACTGCTTGGGAAGAGCGAGCTTTTCCAGAACCGCGCTTTGCAGGGCGGCCCTCAGATGCTGCAACTCAGTCTCGATGGCAAGCGCCTCTACGTCACGAACTCCCTCTTCAGCACCTGGGACAACCAGTTCTATCCTGGGCTGGCGAAGGACGGCTCGTATATGCTGCAGATCGACTGCGACACGGTGAATGGCGGACTGAAGCTCAACGAGAAGTTTTATGTGGACTTCTCCAAAGAGCCAGGCGGTCCGTCCCGTGCCCACGAAATGCGCTATCCGGGAGGCGACTGCACCTCCGACATCTGGATCTGAATATGGCAGCGCATAGGATTACGCTCGTCAACCGTGATCAACTGACGGTGACGATCGACGAAGCCGAAATACTGTTGGACGCCCTCGAAGCGGCAGACGTAACTTTGCCGTTCGGCTGCCGCTACGGGGCATGTATCACCTGTGCCGCGCGTCTTCTGGAAGGCAGAGTGGATCAGTCCGCGGGTGTCGCGCTCAAGCCTGCGCAGAAGGCAATGGGGTATGTCCTGCTCTGCATCGCGCACCCGCTCGCGGACTGCCTTTTCGAGGTCGGGGTGGAGTGCCAGGACGACCTGTATCACAATCCTTTTAAGGGCGGACGCTGAAACCTCAGTGTCATCACAAAAACAATATCTGTAGCGTTCGTGGGTGCGCCGCTTACGCGCCCTCTACGGACACGACCTGTAGGGGCGCTGCTTGCTGCGCCCTCTTCTCCTCGGGAAGCATGGAATTTACGGTCTGTTAGTCGCAGGAAGCATGCGAGCAAACAGGAGATGTACTCATGGTGCAAAACGATGTGATTGAGCATGGTTGAAACCGATGTCAAAATCCCTGTCGAGTTTCAATCCGGACAGCAAACCATAAATGTTGTAGAAATTGTGGAACGTAGCTGCGGGATGGAGGCGCTCACCTGCACGATGAAAGGCACACTTGCTGGCTACCCCGGATGCGTTCACTGGCACTGGAAGAAGGGCAAGGAGACTGGCACTTTAGAAATCTCATGGTGGGCACAAAGGAAACGCTTATGGTTCAAGGTCGCGTCAGGACGCGGTGGAAGCTGGATCGAGGAGACTGTCGTTCGCCTCAAGCGCCAGATCGAGTGTGAACTACAGGTCGAAATCGTCCTGGAAGCGGTGACGAAATGCGAGCATAAAAGTTCGGATTATCTCTAAACGTTTCAACTCCCAAAGGGAAGAGGGCGCAGCAAGCAGCGCCCCTACCAAGACTCTGGGCGATATTGATTTTCGGCTCCTGATATCAGCGGAAATCCCATTTCATGTCCAAACGAACCATTTTGATTGCGCTGAGAGTATTTCTGGCCATACTGATTCTGTTGGCGATCGGAACACAACTGTCAATCCACCTTCGAGCAGGTCACAATGTCGTCAACTTTTTCAGCTACTTTACCAACCTGTCTAACCTTTTCGCAGCGGTCGTTCTGCTCTTCGGCGCCTATCGGCTGATTAGTCGGCGAGAACCATCCAGCGCAGAGGACTTGATGCGCGGAGCTTCGGCGGTTAATATGGCGGTCGTCGGTATCGTATTCGTCATCCTGCTAAGAGACGTTCCGTTAGGCAGTCTGCTTCCCTGGGTAAACACCGTTCTGCACTATATCATGCCGGTTGCAGTCGTACTCGAATGGCTATTCCAGCCACCGATGACGAAAATCGTGCGGAAGCAAATGTTGCTCTGGCAGGTGTTTCCACTGCTCTATCTGGTCTACGTTCTGATTCGCGGCGCAATCGCAAGTTGGTATCCCTACCCTTTCCTGAACCCCGCTACCGTCGGTGGATACAGTAGCGTCGCAGTGTATATCCTCGGAATATTGGTGGTCTTCCTGGTCGTGAGTTGGTTCGTGCTGACAGCGGGCAA
>JBBQPY010000248.1:0-5287 GCA_038216735.1 Chthonomonadales bacterium | reverse complement strand
GGACGTGACGGGGACGATGAACCTTCCCGAGGGCGTGGAGATGGTGATGCCGGGTGACAACATCCGTATCACGGGCGAACTGATCCAGCCGATCGCGATGGAAGAGGGCTTGCGTTTCGCGGTACGTGAGGGCGGACGCACCGTCGGCGCTGGCGTCGTTACCAAAATCTTCGATTAAACTCAGGGTCGAGACGCTGCTGCGTGATCAGAAACTTCTGCAACGCAGCAGCACTTCGTACCGTACTGGTGAGTACAGTACGACTAAGTACAGTACGACGCTTACAGCGCGATGAGAGTCGATCGATTCACCTTATTTCGTTTCTATCCTGTGTACTATAGAGTTGTGAACTAGTGATGAGCAGTACACACACAGTGTCTGTACTCGTTCGAGATTGGATCGTAAGATGGCATCTAAAGAACAGCGAATTGTAATCACGATGGCGTGTACGGAGTGCCGTTCGCGCAACTATACGACTTCGAAAAACCGCATCAAACACCAGGCGCGTATGGAATTGAAGAAGTATTGCCCGCGTGGTACGTGCCGTCGACATACGGTGCACCGCGAAGCCAAATAGTATTTGGTACCAGCTTCCAGCACCTTGTGCTTTGGACACATCGTAGTTTTCGACACACCGTAGGGGTATAGCTCAGTTGGTAGAGCGGCGCTCTCCAAAAGCGTAGGCCGGGAGTTCGAGCCTCTCTGCCCCTGCCTTTTTTCCACAGGGCGAGAGTTCTGTTCGCAACGGTCGAACGGCGCTTCTCGCCCTGACATACGAGATAGTGCTCTCTGTAAAGTAACACTTGGAGAGCAAAATCGATTCAATCCTACAGCAATGTAGTATCGATCACAACAGTATCAAAAGAGCCTCGTGCAACTCACTCACGGTCAACGAGCAGGAAATCAGCCAGCGACCGGATACATGCAGGAACCGAACCATTATGGCGATTGACAGACCTTCTAAATTGACGAATCCCGCTGCGCCTGATCCGAATGCGATTACGCAAAAAGGACAGAACTTTCTTAAAGAGGTCATTACAGAACTCAAGAAAACGACCTGGCCAACCCGACATGAGGCCTGGCGTTTGACTGGCGTCGTCATCGGCGTGATTGTTGTCCTGGGTCTGTATATGGCGCTGCTCGATGGTGTGATCGGCTGGTTCGTAAACAAATTTATCGGTAAGTAGACGGCGGAGAGACGATGCAACGACACTGGTATGCGGTTCATACGTATTCAGGACATGAAAACAAGGTGATGACCAATATTTTGCGTCGTGCCGAGTCGATGAGCCTGCAGGAAAAGATTTTTCGGATACTGGTTCCTACCGAGACCGAGATGCGCACCCGTGTAGGAAAAGCGGGCAAGCCCAGTATTAAAGTCGAGATGAAGCGCAAGGTGTTTCCGGGCTATGTTCTGATAGACATGGTGCTCGATGACTCGACGTGGTATCTGATCAAATCGACGACCGGCGTCACGGGTTTCGTCAGTTCCGGCACGAAGCCGATACCGCTTCAAGATCGTGAAATCCGCGATATTCTTGAGTCCGTCGAAGGCGATGTGCCTGCACCGGTCATTAAGTTCGAGAAGAACGAAGTCGTCCGCGTCATGGCAGGACCATTCAGTGACTTCACCGGCAAAATCGAAGATGTCAATGCGGACAAAGAGAAGCTCAAGGTACTAATCTCGATCTTCGGTCGCGATACGCCAGTCGAGCTCGACTTCCAGCAGGTCGAAAAAGTCATTTAGCGACTGAAGCCTGAAGGCATTCAGTTATCTATTTTATATTTGCGTTTATTACGCTTTCATGTTTTCAGTTTCCATTTTTCCAGATTCCCCTGGAATTGGTTTTTAGAGAGGAATGTAATGGCAAAGAAAGTCACCGCCGTCGTCAAGCTGCAGATCGCCGCTGGCAAAGCGACCCCCGCACCGCCCGTCGGCTCTACCCTGGGTCCGTACGGTATCAATATGATGGAGTTCATCAAGGGATATAATGAGAAGACGGCCGCACAGGTTGGTACGATTATCCCGGTTGAAATCACAATTTACGAAGACCGCTCCTTCACATTCATCACCAAGACCCCGCCCGCCGCGGAACTGATCAAGAAAGCTGCTGGCGCCGCGAAAGGTTCGGGACGTCCCAACGTCGAGAAGATCGGGAGTCTGACGATGGAGCAGGTACGGCAGATCGCAGAAGCGAAAATGCCCGACCTCAACGCCGTCGATATCGAAGGCGCGATGCGAATTATTGCGGGAACCGCTCGCTCGATGGGTGTCGACATCGCGCAATAATTGTAGGCTGGGTGAAAGGGAAGACCGTGATGGTTTATTCCGCATCCGTTGTGATGATGTTTGTCCTGTCTGTTCTGATGATCATATGGATGGGACTGCGAGAACGCACGATCAAAATCGATCGTTCCATGCCTTATCACCTGGGTATCTATCAGGCAGATCGACGTAAAGCGCGATTCTATTTTTTGTCTGGATGGACAGGACTGGTCGCTGCATTTCTCGGCATGGTAACGATGCAGTTGATCGCTGGTATCTCATTCGATCGCAGTGCGCCTCGACAGACGATGCTTGGTATCTCTTATGGCGTCGGGATCTGGGGACTGCTGATCGTCGGTCTGGTATGGTCACAGGTCGGCCGTCGTGTGAACGAACCGAACTCGGACGGCAACTCGTTGCAGCCGGTTCCTAACGACCGCGATGGCAGCAAAAACTGAGGGTTCTTTGGATGTTAAATGCGTTTTCCGGAACGCAATCTCGTGAAAATATAAAGTGGGAGAAGCACAGAACGCTTCGCACGAACCACAGGAGACAGAAACAATGGCAGATGTACAGACGGTTGAAGCGGCGCCAGTAGAAGAGACGAAGTCAGAACTGATTGCCCCGCCTGTGGAGAAAGACAAGGACAAAGAAGGCAAATCTGGAGTTTCTACGGCAGCACGACGTCAGGCAAAAGCCGGACGAGCCAAGCACAGCAAGCGCTTTCTCGCGTTGGCAAAAGGGTTGTCGAAAGAAGTGGCTTACGAGCCGCTCGAAGCTCTCATCAAAGTGAAAGCGCTGGCGACTGCGAAGTTCGATGAGACCGTCGAAACCGCGATCAATCTCGGCGTCGATCCACGTCACGGCGATCAGATGGTTCGCGGTACGACCAATCTCCCGCACGGCACCGGCAAATCTCGCACGGTATGGGCGTTTGCACGTGGTGAGAAAGCGGAAGAAGCGCGCGCTGCGGGGGCAGAGTTCGTCGGAGCAGAAGACCTGCTGGAGCGCATCCAAAAAGAGGGCGGGGCGTCCTGCGATATACTCGTCGCTTCCCCGGACATGATGCCGCTCGTCGGTCGTCTGGGACAGATTCTGAAGCAGAAAATGCCGAACCCAAAAGCGGGAACTGTTTCTCCGAACCTCGGTCAGGTAGTTCGTGATATCAAAGGCGCGACCCGCGCCGAGTATCGTGTCGATAAAAACGGCATTATTCATGCCCCGATCGGCAAAGCCAGCTATCCTGTTGAGCACCTCGAAGCGAACATGACCGCACTGCTCGGCGCGTTGCTGAAAGCCAAACCCGCTGCCTCCAAGGGCAAATACTTCAAAAAAGTTACCCTGACTTCGACGATGGGTCCTGCCGTCGTCGTCGATGTGCTCGCAGCTCTGAAAGTTGCTGAGAAGGTATAGCTCTGTTATTTGGCAATTGCTTTTGTGAAACGCCTCCACTTCCTGAAGAAAGTGGAGGCGTTTTTATGTCTTAATCAAACTTCCGTTTTCTGCCCATCGTAAAAATGGTATTCACAAAAACCAGCGAGTTTCGTGACGCGCAAAAAGTCCACCATTCAGTGCTATTCTGTCTGGTATAATAGAGATACAGCAATTATGGAAGTGATAATCACTGACGGAAACGAGATGATGACAATGGAGACATTCATAGCGCACTGCCCGGAGATACATTGCACGGGATGTGTAGCATCGATCGTCCGTTCACTTGGGAAACTTCCGGGTGTCGAAATGGTACGGGTCGATCTCGATAACCAAGACGTAAGAGTGGAGTATGCGGCAGAACGTATCAGCCTGGCAGTAGTGCGAGAACGCCTTATCGCCGCAGGTTTCCCGCCCGCCAACTGACTACGCGATCTGCGACAATAATCTGGGACCCGACAGTGCACAGGGAGTCAAAAGCAAATCTTCGCACCCTGTAGAACTCAATCGGGAAAAGTGTTTGACGACCTGGATAATACGAAATGCGCTCAACAACAGCATCACGCTGGGCACTAATCACAATTGGGGGCATCTGCTGGTGTATCAGTCTTCCGCTGATATTACAGACTAGGTTCGGAACACGTGAGCAGGTCGACGCACTGTCACTGCATCTCGTCGGACTTTTCGCATGGATTTTCATGCAGGCAGGCAATACCATTCGGTTGTCTGCACTCGAACCGCCTCCGCAGCACGATGGTATGGTACGCGAGGCGCATTTCCGTCTGCGTATACAGGTATTACGTGCCGCCTACGGGTTAGTCCTGCTTTCGGCCGTCCTGATAGGCGCGACGCTCACTATCAAAAACGCGCGCGACTGGATTGAACTCAGGCGTCATGGCGTATTGACGGATGCGCTGATTACGGGTCCCGTCGTTTCTGATGATGGCCGCGCAATCGATGTGACATACGCGATTCCAGTACCAGGGCGTCTGCCAGTTGTAGACCACTTTCGTGCTCCACGCGAGAATGGAATGCTTCAAAAGATGCGGGTAATGGGAGTGCTGCGGGCGACGTATTTGCGCTCTAATCCGGAGGTGCATACGCTCGAAGTAGTCGACAATACCATTGTGGCGCAGAAAGTAGGCGCTTTGACGCTCCTATTCCTGATCGGTGCGGTCTATGTTGGCGCGCCGATACTGCTTGCAGAAAGTCTGTTGCGGTCGCAGTTGAGGCTGGCTCGGATCGGCAGACCGATGACAGGCACTATTACTGGATGCAGGCCTCTCTACTGGCGGGGGCAGGTTCGGGCCTATCATGTCACGTACTCATATACCCCAACGGGCGGTCGAATTCATGCCGGCAGAGCGCTGATTGCTCCGGGCGGCGGTGAGCCGACGCTGGTCGGATTTCCCATCGTCATTCTCGTCGATCCTGCCCGGCCATGGCACTATTGCCCGCTCGACGCCTTCCGTATCATCGCTTTTGCGCGTTCACCTCGATCATCCTATGCCAGTATATGATCGCTGGCAGTCATACCGGTTTCTGTGCGTACCGTCAGCGGCGCATCGAAAACATACTCGAACAGGTCACGG
>JBBQPY010000247.1:0-5359 GCA_038216735.1 Chthonomonadales bacterium | reverse complement strand
TCTGGTTGAGCGGTCTCTCCTCCTTAAGGGCTTCGAGGACGGCTTTAGCTTTGAAATCGGGTGAATGTCGTTTTCTCATGGTGGCTTGAGTCTAACTTATTTTTGCCGCTTTCCGTGTCTAGATTCTCCCGACCATTATAGTTGAGCCCACAAGGAAAGCGCAAACAGGTGACATACTAATATCGGTTCGTGCGCCAGTCGGCCCTACCAATGTCGCTGATTGCGAGTGCTGTATCGGCAGGGGTTTAGCCGCAATTAGATCGAATGAGGAGGCTGATCGCGATTATGTTTTGCATACATTGAAGTACTATCAAAAAACCCTTGAGCGTATGGGAAGCGGTAGTACATTCTCTGCAATAACGACAAAGCATCTAAATGAATTCCCCATTATACTTCCGCCCCTCGCCGAGCAGAAACGTATCGCCGCCATTCTCGACGAAGCTGATGCCCTGCGCCGCAAACGCCGTGAAGCCATCGCGAAACTCGATATATTTCTGCAGTCTGTCTTCTTGGATATGTTCGGCGACCCCGTGACAAATCCAAAAGGGTGGGAGCGAGTGCCACTTGCAGATATGTGTACGATTGACGCTCCGCTTGTTGACCCAACTTTGCCCCAATACCGAAATTTATTGCATTTCGGACCTGACCGGATAGCCAGAGATACAGGGGAGCTGCTAGCAGCACAGACTGCATCCCAAGACGGGCAAATCAGTTCCAAGTACCTTTTTACTAAGAGCCACATTCTTTATAGCAAGATTCGACCATATCTAAACAAAGTTGCTCTCGCTGCAACAACAGGCTTGTGCAGCGCAGACATGTATCCCATAAGCATCAACAATAAAGTTGCACGGATATACTTGTGGCGGCTTCTGCTTTCAAAGGACTTTCTTGACCACACAGAAAATTACTCTAATAGAGCAAATATTCCCAAAATTAACCGTGAACAATTCATGGCATACCGGGCGCCCCTTCCACCGTTCGAGTTACAGGAAGAATTCGCAAGTAGAGTGGAGGCAATTAATGTAATGCGCGCGCAAGCCGACACCTCTCTGGCACAAACCGAAACGCTGTTCACGACGCTGCAGCATCAAGCTTTTCATACGGAATTTTCAACGGACTATCCTGCCGACTTGTCGACCTTATCGACTGGCATTCCTGCCGAGAAACTACCGACGCCATGTCTAATTTTGGATTTCTGAAAACCGAGTGGTCCGAACTCTATACCTCCGCCGTACGCGTCGAAGCCTTCGCCCTCGGTGATCCACGCGCGGCTAGTTTCTACGCACGCCGCACCCTTGAACTGACCATAAACTGGCTGTATGCCCACGATCCCACCCTCGTTCTGCCCTACGATGACTCGCTTTCTGCCCTGATCCACGAACCGACCTTTCGCCAGCTCGTGCCGCAGGAGGTGTTCATCAAAATGCGCGTCGTCAAAGACCTCGGCAACGCAGCCGTTCACAGCAGCCGTGCGGTCGAAGCCCGAGATGCCGAGCAGGTCACGCGCGAACTCTTCCATATCCTCTACTGGCTCGCACACACCTACACGCGCCAGAGCGCCGCCCTGTACGCCGATCTCGTCTTCGATCCGGCACTGCTCTCCGCGGGCGCGAAGAAGGCGGCAGCGCAAAAAGCGATGACCGCGCAGCAGATGCAAGACCTGCAGGCCGAACTCGAAGTCCGTGACGCCGAACTCAAAAAGCAGGCGGCTGCGCTGCACGATTCGACCCGCACCGCCGCCGAACTCGATGCCGAAATCAAGAGCCTCAAAGCTGAAGTCGCGCTGGCGAAGGCGCAGAACGCAGCCGTCCCCGACACGCACGACTATTCGGAAGCCGAGACCCGCGACTTCTTCATCGACCTGCTGCTGCGCGAAGCGGGCTGGCTGCTCGATAAGCCGGAAGATCGGGAATACCCCGTCGTCGGCATGCCCAACCATCAGGGCAAGGGCTATGTGGACTATGTGCTGTGGGGCGATAACGGGCTGCCGCTCGCGGTCATCGAGGCGAAACGCACCCGCAAAGACCCGCGGGTCGGGCAGCAGCAGGCGAAGCTGTACACAGACTGTCTTGAAACGAAGTTCGGGCAGCGACCTATCATTTTCTACACCAACGGCTACGAAACCTGGCTGTGGGACGACCGCAGCTATCCGCCGCGACCCGTGCAGGGCTTCTACAAAAAAGACGAACTCGCGCTGCTCATCCAGCGCCGCACGATGCAAAAACCGCTCGCGCAGGCAGCGATCAACCCGGCGATCGTCGAGCGCTCCTATCAGCAGCTCGCCATTCGCGATATCACCGCCGCTCTCGACAGGCAGCAGCGCAGGGCGCTCGTGGTAATGGCGACGGGGGCGGGCAAAACGCGCACCGTGATCGCGCTGTGCGATCTGCTGCAGCGCTGCAATCGCGCCAAGCGCGTGCTGTTCCTCGCCGATCGGGTCGCGCTCGTCAATCAGGCGGCGAACGCCTTCAAAGCGCACCTGCCCGGCTCCACACCGATCAACCTCGTGACGGAAAAAGAGGACACCGGCAGCCGCGTCTTTCTCTCGACCTATCCGACGATGATGGGCTTAATCGACGACGTCAAGACCGGCGCGCGGCGTTTCGGGGTGGGGCACTTCGACCTGATCGTGATCGACGAGGCGCACCGCTCCGTCTACCAGAAGTATGGCGCGATCTTCGCCTACTTCGATGCGCTCCTCGTCGGGTTGACGGCGACGCCCAAGGCGGAAGTCGATAAGAACACGTACCGTCTCTTCGATCTGGAGAACGGCGTGCCGACCTTCGCCTACGAACTCGAAGAGGCGGTGCGTGACGGCTACCTAGTTCCGCCGCGCACGATTTCGGTTTCGCTCAAGTTCCAGCGCGAGGGCATCAAGTACGACGAGCTGAGCGAAGCGGAACAGGAGCAGTGGGAGGAAAAAGACTGGGGCGACGATGTCGAACCGCCACATGAGATCGATGCCGGCGCCGTCAACAAATGGCTCTTCAACGAAGACACCGTCGACAAGGTGCTGCGCGATCTGATGACGCGCGGCGTCAAAGTGGATGGCGGCGACCGGCTCGCCAAGACGATCGTCTTCGCCAAGAACCATCAGCACGCGCTCTTCATACAGGAGCGTTTCGATAAGAACTATCCGCACCTCAAAGGCAGTTTCGCCCGCATCATCGACAACTACGAGCCCTATGCGCAGAGCCTGCTCGACGACTTTTCGACGCCCAATAAAGCGCCCCACATCGCGATTTCGGTCGATATGCTCGACACCGGCATCGATGTTCCCGAAGTGGCGAATCTGGTCTTTTTCAAGATCGTACGCTCGAAGACGAAGTTCTGGCAGATGATTGGGCGCGGCACGCGGCTGTGCAAAAACCTGTTCGGACCGGGCAGAGACAAAGCGTTCTTCTCGGTCTTCGACTACTGCCAGAACCTCGAGTTCTTCGGGGCGAATGCCAGCGGTGTCGAGGGCCGCACGCAGGATTCGATCAGCACGAAGCTGTTCCTACGGCGACTCGAACTGATGCAGACGCTGCGCCAGGAGCCGCCCGACGAAGCTCGCGACCCGAACGGGCTAAAAGAAAGCAAAGACATTCAAGCCGCGTATGGCACGCTCGAGGAGGAGCTTGCGGATCGCCTTCATTCGGAGGTGGCTGCGATGAACGTGGACAACTTTGTCGTGCGTCCGAAGCGTCGCATGATCGAGCAGTACGCCGAACGCGGCGCGTGGGATCGGCTGGAGGGCGCGCAGGCTGGCGAAATCGCAAGCGAACTTGCCGGACTGCCTTCCGAGATCGACACGGAGGACATCACCGCCCGGCAGTTCGATCTGCTGCTGCTCAATCTGCAGTTGGCGTCTCTGCGCGCCGAGCCCGCGCTGCCGCGTCTTCAGTCGCAGGTGCGTGAAATCGCCGGGCTGCTGGAGGACAAGGAGAGCATTCCCGTCATCGCCGCACAGATGCCACTGATCCAGGAGCTGCAGACCGACGAGTTCTGGACAGATGTGACCCTGTCGCAGCTCGAAACCGTGCGTAAGCGGCTGCGCGATCTGGTGAAGTTTATTGAGCGAGCGAAGCAGAAAATCGTCTACACGGATTTCGAGGATGAGATCGGACCGGGCACGGAAGTTGTCCTGACAGAACTCGCCTCCAGCATCGATGGCGCGCAGTATCGCAAGAAAGTGATGGCTTTCCTTACCGCGCAGTGCGAACATCCCGCGCTGCGGAAACTGCGCTTCAACGAGCCGCTCACGACCTCCGATATTCGCTCGCTGGAGAGCCTGCTCTACGATCTGGGCGGGGAGGGGAGCCGGGAGAAGTTCGAGCGTACCTATGGGAAGCCCGAGAGCCTCGGCGCGTTCCTTCGCGGCATGGTGGGGCTCGACCGGGAAGCCGCGAAGCGAGCGTTCGGCAGCTACCTGGCAGGCACCAAGCACAACTCGATGCAGATACGATTCATCGACCAGATCATCGAATACCTGACGCAGAACGGCGTGATGGACCAAGGAATGCTGTACGCGCAGCCTTTCACGCACTTCAGTATGCGGGGACTGGACGGGTTATTCCCCGAGACCGAAGCCGCCGACATCGTGCAGATACTGGCGATGATCAACAAAAACGCGAACTGGGCAAATACAGGCAGCGCTGTTTCTCGATAATCACGAGCCTCTTCTGTAAGGAGCAGTGGCATACCTAAGCGGTGCAGAAAGCCGAATGCATTGTCGTTACGCATGTGCCCTGGAATCCTCTGAATCACTGTCCGTCTGCTCGTCAGCCTTGAATAAGGATCGTGGTACGAGCCCAGACGGAGCCGAGTATATGAACGATAAGCATTTCACGCGTGCCGATAAGTAAGCCGCCCCATAGCGAAGGTAATTGCATTATATTTGCTGCTCTGAACAATATCAAATCTGACTATGAAACCATCTGAATCAACAAACAACTCTTTAAGCGGTCTGCGTGACGGGCTGAATGCGACCATACAGGAATCCTTGAATGCATTGGATGCACTTGTCCAAGAGGTGAGTGCCGCCGACCTATTTATAGCTGTCGCTGCCAATATCATGTCAATGGCGGCAGTACCAGGGGCAACCGCACTCGATCCAACCTTGCCTCAACTGGAAACGCTTGCGTATTATCTTTATCCGTACTTTGACACGCTCAGTGAGCAGGCAATTACTGTCGAGCAAAGCCAGCACTGCCTCTCTATTTTGGATAAGCTCTATCTGGGTCTCCCCCGAAATACTGTACAAGGAGTTAAGCAAGTCGGTCGCGTCGAATAACCCCTTTAGAAAAGGAGCTTTCGATGCAACAACGACGAGTCTTTACCGAAGCATTCAAACGCGACGCTGTCCGTCTGGCCAACG
>JBBQPY010000246.1:0-5411 GCA_038216735.1 Chthonomonadales bacterium | reverse complement strand
GACAAAGGGAGCGGCAGTTACCAACTACACGCACGACGCGGCGGGCCAACTCGCATCCACTTCAGGCGGCAGCGGCACGACCAACTACAGTTATGACAACAACGGGAATCGAATCCTGTCTCAACCTCCCTCCGGCGCGCCGACCACGTTTACCTGGGACGCCGCCGACCGGATGTGGGGGAACAAGCTGCCGAACGGCAAGATAGTGACCAACACCTACCGCTACGACGATCTGCGATACGGCCGGCAGGGGCAGGCAGGCACCGACGGACAGATGTGGGATGGCGACGCACTCATCGCCTGGAGCCGCAAGGACAACGCCGGGTCAACAGCCAACCAGCCAGCGCAGGCGTTCACCGGACCGGCAGACGGACCGGAATTAGGCAGGGCGCTCGGCACGCAGACCGGCAGTGGATTCGTGGGAGTGGAGCGGCAGTACCACACCGACGAGCAAGGAACGGTATTAGCCATTTCTGACGATTCGCAGGCGTCTGCCGTTACCTACCAAACGGACGCGTGGGGCAACGTGCAGAGTGGAAGCGCCACCGATCAGCCATTAGACTACGCCGGAGGATTGGGTTACCAGCTCGACCCCGATTCCAATCTCGAATATGTACGCGCCAGATACTACGACCCGACAACCGGAGAGTGGTTGAGTCAGGATCCCATCGAATCCGAGCCGCCGTATCAGTATGTCTACAACAGCCCAACCGTATTCGTCGATCCAAGCGGCACCGTTCCAGACCTTAGTAAGAACCGCAAAGCGGGACCAGTTAGGCCGAATAAGAAACTTACTAGCAATCGTCAAGATAAAGCGCCGCCAGTCGCGCCCACGTCATCAACTGATTCTTGGCCCTGGCAAGCTCGGTTCTCATCAGAGGGCCGGTATAAGGACGTAGAGCATGAAGCCATGATGGTAGGGCCTATCCGACATGTCGAGTCAGAGAGCGGCAAAACGGAGACATCGAATCCGTATAGAGTGCACACGGCAGTAAGTCGAATGAGTCCTCCACAAAAGCTCGCCGATGCCATTGCTCGGGCAATGCCGAGATTTGATGAGGTGACCCGGCTCCAAGTCAGGTCACTTCTCAGTCCGACCGCCCTCAAAATAATGTCCGGTGTACTTATCGCTTGGGTAGGGTCGCACGCAATCGGCATCGGCGAGTTTGCAGATCTCGTATTACTGGGGCTCGGTCTGGCGACCGTCGGGACCTCGTTCCTCGAAGGAGCATATGAGCTCTACCAATTCTCGGTAATCGCCGTAAATGCTCAGTCCGGCGGAGATATTGAGGATGCGGGAGAACACTTTGCGCGTGCTGTCGTGACATTGGGAATCGGGACAATTTCCGGACTTTTGCTGAAAGGTAGTGCGAGCCGGATTCCAAAGCGACTACCGGCCGTTCAGAAACACATCAACCTCGGACCTACTCCTCCATGGCGCAGGTTGCCAGAGATAGAATATGTCGATCGACTACCCGGTGGCGATAGAGGCATCACTGATTTCTGGGGTAGGACCAAGGTTTCAATTGAAGGACATGCTAACCCGTGGGAGCGAGCTGCGACCGAACACCACGAGTCTGTGCACCGATTCGTGATACAAGTGGCACGGTTGTTTGGCAGAGCCGGTGTCCAGTGGAGAACCAACATCGTTATACGTATACAGTTGCTTCGTGCAATTGAGGAAGCCGCCGCTGAGATGTACGGCACTATTCGGGCGGACGGTATAGCACTTAGCAGGATCAAAGCTGGTATCCGATGGCCGGTGGAAGGCGGCTACGTGACAGTTTCGCAGGTCAACGCCGAAGGTGAACTAATCGGAAATGTCCTTGTTGGTGGCTCTCGACTAAATGTGTACTTTCAACAAACGAGACAAAGCAACCATGATCGCTGAGCACGAAGCGGTAGCAATTGCGAAACGAACTGCAGAAGGTCTTGGGTGGCAATGGCAGGAACACGTGCAAGCCGAGCTTCGCAAACCATGGCCTTGGTCTAGAGCGCAAATGTCTTGGGACATCACCTGTCACGGTCACGCAATACACGGGCTGATCCATTTCATAATAGACGCTGAGAATGGAATAGTCTTGGAGAAAAGCCGAATTCCAGGCAGATGAAGTCGTCCCAACTGCAGACCATACCCCGTCGCCCCCGAGTGTGCAAGGTCCTCGGCACGCACGGGGCAACCCCTTGCCCGGCTCATTCAGGCGCAGGACGGCAAGCTCTACGGGACGGCGAATCTCGGAGGAGCCAACTGCTTCGGGACGGCGTTCAGCTATGACATCGCTGGAGCGAGCGTTACGGTCGTGAAGGACTTCGCGGGAGCAACCAACGGCAAGTTCCCCTATGCCGCGCTGGTTCAGACGAGTAATGGAACCTTGTACGCCTTCTGCTACCAGGGCGGCTCGCAGGACAAGGGCACGGCGGTCAGCCTGTCGGGTGCGAGCTTTGGCACGCTCACGCTTCTGCACGAGTTCGCCGACCTGAGCCTCTTTGGAGGAGCGAACAACGCCTTACAGCTGGTCCACGCCTTCGACGCCAACGGAAACCGGGTGCAGGTGGACACGTGGTGGGGACCGCTTGGATACGGCTACGATACGCTCAATCGTCCGACTGCGCTCTCCGACCCCGGCTTCTCTCCGGCGGGCAAGGCGAGCGGCAATACTGTTTGGCCCGACACCAGCAGGATTTCTCTCCTGCGGCCACAGGCAACGTAACAGCGTTTCGGACCACTCGAACCGAACAATCCGCCTGATTTCGGCGTCCTCTCATTGCGCGCCTACCCGACGGCAGAGCGCACAAATCAGCGAGGAGAATGCCGAAGTCATGTTTGTATCGCTTTTTTTGACCCTGCTCATCTCTCAAGCCGCCACGCCCGCAAAACCCGATTCCGCAGCAAAACCTGCTCCCGCCGCGAAGCAGGATGCCGTTGTGAAACCCGATGCTGCGGTGAAGCCAGGTGCCGCGGGGAAGCCAGGCGAAGCCGCGAAAAGCCCGGCCAATGGACCTGTGGTCTATGCCGAGCCGAATCCGGCCCTCCCCGGCCAAACCGTTCGGATTCACTGGCCTTCCAACCTCGGAGCTGTCGTCTTGTCAGGGGGGAAGTTCGGCGCGAAAACCAGCGTGAAGGGTGTCAACTGGGCCGAAGACAAGCCCGTCAAGACGACGATTTACGCGGTAGCAGAGGAGGCGGCATCCCTAGCAAAGGACTGCAGTGGCAAAGGCGCGAATTCCGCCCCAAAGCGCACAGTCGTGACTGTGCATGTACTCCAGGGCGCTTTCCCAAAACTCGCTACCTATACGGACACGCGAGGTTGGAGAGTGGACGTCATAACGGGATGGAATCGTTACGTTGTCAGTCTCCCGGACCCGGCGAATAACGCGCTCATCTATTTCGAGAAGGATGAGGACGATGTCGAGCGGGTGGCGGTCTCCATGGTTCCGGCGGATGGAATGACAAGCGCTCAATTAATGCGCAAGGTGGAGACGGAGATACCAACGCAGTATGACATGCTGGTGAAAACGGGACTCAAGGAGACGACGCAGGGGGGCATCGATGCGGCCTGGATGACCTTTACGGGCACGGAGGTGAGCCACCCGAATACGCCGTCCAAATCTATGGTGCTGGCTTTCGTCAAAGGTCCGCGAGGATACGTAATCAGCGCTCGGACAGCCGCGAAGCTCTACGATCAGCGCGAGCAGCTGCTCCGTGGCCTGGTACGCAGCTTTGCATTCGTCGACCGGCCAGTGGTCCCGGCGGACCCGGCCAAAAAACCGGTCGTTAAACCACGTTCATCACGGAGAGCCGCGCATGAAAAGCCTAACAGCGGCGCTCCGAAATAACGGACAATTCTGCCGGAGCCTGTCAAAGAGGGAGAACGATTCTCGGGCAGGCTTCATTTATGGGGCGTTCCGCGACGCTTCGGCGACGGCCAACCGGTTTCGCAGCTTGTCTTTCGGTACGCGCCAAACCGCTTTCGCCAGTCCCAGCAGCTCCATGCAGCGAATTACGTAGCCGGAGGTGTCGATCTGCCACCACCGCAGGCCGTGGAATGCCGACCGGGGGAAAGCATGGTGGTTGTTGTGCCAGCCTTCGCCAAACCCAACCACCCCGAATATCCAGTTGTTCTTGCTGCAATCGGGCGTGTCGAACGACCTTCGTCCGTAGATATGGCAGACCGAGTTGATGCTCCACGTTACATGATGCGTCAGGCCCATTCGCACGATTCCGCCCCAGATTAGCCCCTGCCAGCCGCCAATGAGAAATGGGATGACGAAGCCCAGGACAAGTATCGCCGTATAGACATCCCAGCGGCTCAGCCATGTGACCATGCTGTCCTTCCGAAGCCACTGCCCCGATGTGCTGCCCGTCAGTGAGTCTCCATAGACGACCCACAGCACGTGCGCGCGATTGAACTGCCGGAACCCCGTCTTGCGGATCTTGCGCGCGCGGTCCACCCAGTCCCATGGAGAATGGGGGTCGCCGTCGTCGTCGGAGCAGGCATGGTGGTGAATGTGCGTGATTGCCCAGATGAGTGGAGGCCCCATGCCGGACATCGCCCCCAGTGCCAGAAATGTAAACTTCGCGATTGGGTGCGCCTCGAAACTACGATGCGTGAGCATGCGATGGTAACCGACGGTTATTCCCAGCCCGCACAAAATATACATCCCGAATAGCAGTCCAACGTCGATCCAGCCTACCCAGCGTCCCCACAACATGCACATTGCTACGGCCGGAGCAAGAAGAGGTATCAGAACTGCAAGCCAGAGTAACAGGGCCTGGCCCTTATTTCGAATTCTAAAGCTTTCGCTGGGATTCGGCGCGGTTGGAACAGCGGACATATATCAACCTTTCGTGCTTTCATGGCGGACTACGGGCACACCGGGTTTTCCGTAAGATAACCAGGTCGCGGCGACGAATCGAGACGAGTCGCGATATATTATACAGATTGTTTAGCAGATGTGATTTCTAGAGTTCAAAGAGCCTGTTGTATAATCAGTACGTCCTGTTAAGTCTAGCAGTTCCAGCGCCCGATTCCTATCAGCGCGCTGCCTTAAGAATAGGCCGGCCCGAGCATTCCCGAAAGGACGCGGTGACGGGTTTGAGAAACATGCGAGTGTAAACATGCGGCGCCACGAATTATGGGATAAATTCTTTCTTGCGGAAGCCCGAAACAGAGATAGCAGAGGATGATTGCGCGTTGGCTTGCTGCATCATTCTCTCCACGGCGCGTATTGAGAATCAGAGCCGCACACGCAAGCCTGTTTGACAACGTTTCTGTGAGGTTTAAGGTCGAGAGATGCCTGACTTTTCGCTAAGCACTGATACGTGGGACCTGCACCGGCGCGCCGAGCGCGACAGGGCCCGCCACAACGAGAAGGTCAAAGAGGTTATCAGGCAGAACCTCGGAGACATC
>JBBQPY010000245.1:0-5762 GCA_038216735.1 Chthonomonadales bacterium | reverse complement strand
CGGAAGTGGCCGCCTGGGAATACCAGCGTAATCAGCGTCCCCATACCGTGAATTGGCAGTTTCGAGCCGAAGACGCACGGATCAAACTCAAGCGGCTCTACCCGATCCAAAACGATAAAACTTCGTGAAACTAACGATTAGTTACGGATAAAAAACTTCGAGTTCAGGCGGTAGGCTAGAACTCGAAATCACAACAACTATTCTTGAACGACCCGGCGAGGATGCCAGAGCGAACAAAGCGCCGAATACGCCACCTCATGAATAAGGTGCGTTTAGAATTGCCAGAGCGAGGCGATGGGCAGGGCGATGAGCTTCTCGCCAAACGGCAGCGTGTGTGCTCCCGTGTAGAATACCGCCCCTCCCACGAACTTTTCCCCCGTAACCATCTGCAGGGCTTTTAAGTGCCGGAAATCGTCCGCACTCACGCTTGAGGAGGCTTTGACCTCGACCCCAAACAGCCGTCCGTCTTTTCGTTCCAACACGCCGTCCACCTCGACACCTCCCTGGGTTCGAAAATGATAGAGGCGAGGCAAACCCGTCGCACTCTCCAACTGGTGAAGCAGTTCGTTCATCACAAAGGTTTCAAGCATCGCGCCCCTCAGAAATGCATCACTCGCCAATCGCGCTTCATCAGCGGATAAAAGCGACAGGGCAAGCCCGGTGTCGGTGAGCAGAACTTTCGGGGACTTCGAGAGCCGCAAGCCCAGATTAGCGTGCCATGCGGGGAGAGGCATATAGAGAAAAATCGTTTCCAGTAAAGTCAGATAACGATGCAGCGTTGTATTTGCGATACCAAGCATTCGGGACAGGTCCGCGACATTCAGCAGATTGGTGGTACGGGTGGCGAGCAGCGTGAGCAGATTGGGCAGTTGCGTGAGCCCTTCGATGTGCGCCAAATCCTGAACGTCCCGCTGCAAAATCGCTCCGAGATACGAGGAAAACCACGCTTGCCGTCGCTTTGGGTCGGCGCGGAGGGTGGCTTCCGGAAACCCACCCCGCGTGATCCGTTCCCACAGGTCTGCGTGAGCGTCTGAAGAGACGGAGTGGGGGAACTCTCCTGCAAAGAGCCGGTCTATCGCGTTTTCTGATTTGCCTTCGATCTCCGCCTGGGTCAGCGGAGAGAGCGTCAGAATCTCCATGCGTCCTGCCAGACTATCGGAAAGGCGCGGCAACGCCAGCACATTTGCCGAGCCCGTCAGCAGAAATCGCCCGGGTCTTCGATCACGGTCTACCGTTGCTTTCAGGGGCAGAAACAGTTCCGGAGCGCGCTGCACTTCGTCGAGGTGGAGCGAGCGCGGGGCGCGCGCCAGAAATCCGACCGGATCGGTTCGCGCGGCGGAGAGGGTGACAGGATCATCCAGGGTAAGCGACAGCGTCTCTGAGGTCCCTGAAGCCTTGAGGAGGGTTTGAGCAAGAGTCGTTTTGCCGACCTGCCTGGCACCAATGAGCAGCACGATAGGCGTGTCGGTAAGAGCGGCAGCAACTTGAGAAGAGATAGCGCGATGGTACATGGTGTATATCTTACCACGCGATGGTAAAATATACACCATTCATTTTGCAATCGTGAGATCGAGGAAATCTGAGGACAGTGGATTAAATCGTGTTCTAGCCCAATAGCGGAATATTCTGAAACGACGGTATGCAGCGAACTGGCGATCAGGACTGCTTGTTGATCAGGTGCGCAAGATAGCCCGCGCCGAAACCGTTGTCGATGTTGACGACACCGATCCCCGTCGCGCAGGAGTTCAACATCGTCAGCAGCGCGGACAGCCCCTGGAAATTGGCGCCGTAACCGATGCTGGTCGGAACGCCAATCACAGGACGCGAAACCAATCCCCCGACGACCGATGCCAGCGCCCCCTCCATGCCCGCCACCACGATCAACACATTGGCTGCCGTCAACCGCTCCCGCTTGTCGAGCAGACGATGAATGCCCGCCACCCCCACATCGTAGAGACGCTCGACCGGACTGCCCATTTCCGATGCCGTGACCGCTGCCTCCTCCGCAACCGGCATATCTGCCGTCCCCGCCGAAACCACCAGCACAAGACCCAGCGACGACTTTGAAACGGAAGCGGAATCGCTCTCCCGCTCCATGACTGCCTGCGTCCCGGTGATCTCATTGCGTGAGACACCTGTCTCACCGATTGCGGATGGATCTGCAGCATTTTCACCTGGTACGACGAGCATCCGCGCCGATTCGTGATAGACGGCCCGTGGAAAGGCGGCCAGTACTTCGGCGGCGACCTCCGGCGTAGCACGCGAGGCAAGGATTTTTGGCGAACGCGCCGTTAGCTTCTCGAGAATCGCCAGTATCTGCTCCGTTGTCTTGCCGGGGCAGTAGACTACTTCAGGGAACCCGACGCGCAGCGCGCGATGGTGATCCACTTTCGCAAAACCCAGGTCCTCGTACGGCAGAGACCGCAGGGCAGCCAGCGCGGCCTCGATCGGGACATCTCCTGCCTGTACTCCTGTTAACAGCTCTCGTAAACGTTCAGTGTCCATACTTTCTTCCTGCTTCGTTCGGCAGACTATCCGACGCCAAATTTGTCCTTCAGTTCGTGCCACTTCACGCGCATCGCGCTCGGTCGCTATGACAGAATAGGAATCCGTAGTTACCCGCCCATTCCTGCTCCACCGCCCAAGCCACCCATCCCGCCGCCTTTCATCTCTTTCGCGCCTTTCGGAGGAGTGAAAACGAAAGTGCTTGCAGGCAGTGGGGCATTGAACATTTCCTTCTTGACATCAACTGTCACGTTGATCGGCTGGCCAGATCGCTGCGTCATTGTTTTGAACTGTACGTAGTGGTAGTTGGATTTAGCGATTGCGAAGGTGGTTTTGTTGGTCGTTCCCTCCGGCGTATACTCGACGATATAACAGGGTTTGCCGCCGACTGTTGCCGCCGGCAGCATTTTGTAGATGCCCTTCCCCGCTTTGAAGTCCATCGGAGATATCCCGAATCCTGTCGCGCTGCCGCTTTTCGACACCGCCGTTTTGGTATACCCATTCAGCATTCCAATGTAGGTGTAAGCGAACTTGCCATCGCTGATCAACTGTGAGTTCATCGTACTTGCCCCGAGCATACCACCGGACATCGCCATTTTGATGTTCATTTGCTTGGACTGATTCATTTTCATGTCCATCTTCATGTTCATCGTGCCCTGTGCACCCGTCGTAACGACAGAATTGTAGGTCGCCTGATACGTTTTTGCACTGGTGTAGATCGCTGCCGCCTTCGTGAATATCGCCTTTGCGTCCTGCGCGTATGCCTGCAGTCCGGTCATTGTCATAACACCAATCATCAGTCCAAGTCTCAAACCAATCCGTACTGCAGTCTGCGTTCGCATCTGATTGTGATTTCCTTCTGTAGATTCGTAACTATTCACACCCAACTCCCTCACCCGAAGCTTTGGGAAGTGGGGGAGGGAATGCAGATATTCTGCCTGTAAGTCTGAAACGGAAGTCAGGGTGAATAGTTACGTAGATTCATTATATGTTTCGAGTCGAGCAGTTAAATGAGCGATCAAAGGCACAGGCATTGTGTCGAGTTTCGTTCCTATCGGGCTGAGCAATAGCACGCTGCACCGGCTCAGTACACGCTTCAGCGGCTGAGGACGGCGATCGAGTTCAGCGCGATCATCGGCTGACTCTTGAGCGTATCGTTCATTTTGCCGGATCGGTAGCCCTCGAGGTCGATCGTTACATACGTGTAGCCGAGTTCTTTGAAACGCGCATTGATTGGTTCGCGCATCTCGACGAGTCGTACGATATCCTGCGGCTCGACTTCGATCCGAGCGACTGTGTCATGATGGCGAACTCGGAACTGGCGGAAGCCGAGTTCGCGCAGGTATTTTTCGCAGCCGTCGAGCTGTGCCAGCAGTGGAGCGGTGATCTCGGTGCCGTAAGGAAACCGTGAAGACAGGCAGGCGAAGGAAGGTTTGTCCCAGTTCGGCACATCGAGGTGGAGCGCGAGTGCGCGCACGTCGGCTTTCGTCATACCCGCCTCGCGCAGCGGACTCCGTACACCGCGTTCATCGGCAGCGCGGAGTCCTGGACGGTGATCGCCCGGCTTGCCATCGTCGGCGTGAGAGCCGTCCACGATCCAGGGAATGTTGCGTTCGGTGGCGACCTCCTGCAGTTCGGTGAAAAGTTCCGTCTTGCAGTGATAGCAGCGGTTCGGCGTATTGACGGCGAAGTTCGGGTTGGCGAGCTCGTGCGTGCGGACCCGCGTTACCGTTACGCCCATCGCAGCGGCAACTTCCAGCGCGGCATCGACTTCTCCCTGCGGAAACGCCTCCGAGTCGCCCGTTACAGCGACCGCGCGATCGCCGAGCACTTCATGCGCGACCTTCAAAACCAGCGTACTGTCTACACCGCCGGAATAGCCGATCACGACGCTGTTCATTTCGCGTAGTATTCGGCGCAGTGAGTCGTACTTGCTTTTTAGTTCTGCCGACAGTTCGGTCGAATTCGTTTCCAATTGATTATGTGTTCGATTCTCGACGATTGCAGTTTCCATAATAACTCCTGATAACCCCTCTGCCGTGTTCGCTCTCGTACTGCCTACTCGAAGTCCGCTTCGATCCCGCATGACAATTCAACAGTTTCTGATGTAGGAGTAGTTACGAACACAGCGGGCGATTCGACTTTTCTTGCTGATTATATCACCAATCGCACTCGCTGGCAAACCCCTGTTGCAACCTATGTCTGATCCTGTTGAAAAAACTTCTTGAATTGTCACAAAAGCCCTTGACAGTCAGTTACAATCTGCGTATAATAAACATATCACGATATATCGTGATATGTTTATGTAACCACAGATCCGTTCGCTTTGAAAGTAAAGAAACGAAATAGATAGTGAGAACAGAAAGAGAGAAACGAATGTTCGACAGAAATCGAAGACATCACCCCGGTGAGGGGGGACATCACACGCATGGGCGTGGACATCATGTACAGAATGCAGAGGGATTTGAGGCGGGAGCGCAGAACGATAGGAGTATGCAAACCGAAGGCAGAGACGTTCCTGAAGGACGAGGTGGTAGAGGCGGCCGCGGGCGTCCTGGCGGACCTGGCGGTCCGGGAGGCAGAGCGCGTCGCGGCGAAGCCCGTTATGTCGTGCTGGACGCGATTCGCAAGGGCGCGAAACACGGGTATGAGATTATCAAATCGCTCGATGAGCGCTCCAATGGACGGTATGCACCCAGCCCCGGCACTGTCTACCCGACGCTGCAGTACCTCGAAGAGCTGGGGCTGATCCGTGCCGAGCAGGAGGGTGAGCGACGCATCTATCACCTCACCGAAGCGGGAGCCGCCGACCTCGAAACACGCAAGGTCGAGCTGGAGACGTTCTGGTCACGGTTCGCCGGGGCTGCCCCTTCCGCCATCGAGAATACTGAGATTGGTTTCCTGCAGGAAGAGCTCGAGCACCTGCGACGCACCATCTGGGTCGGGCTTCAGGGCGCGCTCGAACGGGAAGACAAGGAGACAATTCGCCGTGTGCGGCAGGCAGTAGAGCGCTGCCGAAGCGAAGTGCGTAGTATCGTTTCCGAACCGGTGGGCTCCAGCGCCATATCGGCGGAGTAAGTGCCTACAGGCACAGAGAACAAACAGGGAATAAGAAGGTTGACGTTTAGATAAAAAGGCAATGGTTCAGAGCCATTTGTGACTCTTTACCATTGCCATCGGGTAAAGTTTCTGGTGACTAAACGCAGGAGCTTTGCCCAATGGATTCTAACACATTTTCCGACTTTCGCGCTGATCTC
>JBBQPY010000244.1:0-5787 GCA_038216735.1 Chthonomonadales bacterium | reverse complement strand
GAAACCGATACTATCGAGATCACGTCCGGTGTGCGGTTTGGGCGCACGATGGGCGGTCCCATCACGCTCAATGTCCGCAACCGTGACTTTGAAAACTGGCTCGACCGAATGTCCGTTACGCCGATAGTGGGGCAGACGCCGCCGATCACGCAGCCGCGCCCCGGCCATGCCGACTACGCAGGCATGCTGAAATATAATAGCGAGGATCTGCGCCCCATTCTGGAGCGCTCCAGCGCGCGGAATACTGCCGCGCTGGTCGCAGTCGGGGCGATCTGCCGCCCGCTATTACAGCTCGCCGGTATCGAAATCCTGAGCCATGTCGTCGTGATCGGCGGTGTCGAAGCGAAATTCTCGCCGCCGTTCGACTATCGGGCAATCGCGGAACGTGCCGAGGAGTCGGTCGTACGCTGTGCCGATCAGGAAGCGGAGGCGAGAATGATTGCGGCAATCGATGTCTGTATGGCGGAGGGCACGCGCGATACACTCGGCGGAGTGTTCGAAGTGGTAGTGCTCGGATGTCCGCCTGGTCTGGGTAGTTTCGTCCACTGGGATCGAAAACTGGATGCACGTCTCGCCGCCGCCATGATGAGCATTCAGGCGATCAAAGGCGTTGAGATTGGCATGGGTTTCGGTGTGGGCTATATTCCTGGGTCGCAGGTACATGACGCGCTCTATTTTGGTGCCGAAGCGGGCTTTACGCGCGGTACGAATAACGCAGGCGGCATCGAGGGGGGTATGACGAATGGCGAACCGATCGTGATTCGTGCCGCTATGAAGCCGCTGTCAACACTGCCTGTCCCGCTTGCGTCGGTCGATATGCAGACAAAGGAGCCGGTCAAAGCGCATTTCGAGCGTTCGGATGTCTGCGCGGTTCCGGCTGCGGCGACGATCGGCGAGGCGATGACGGCGATCGCACTCACGGGCGTGGTGCTGGAGAAATTCGGCGGAGACAGCGTCGAGGAGTTCGCGCGCAACGTACAGTCGTATCTGGCAGATGTTGCAGTGCGGGGCTTCGTGCCTCACGACACTAATTCAATTCCGAATTAACCAGCGAGGTGCGAAGGCATGAGCGGGCGCAATCTGGTGCTGATCGGCTTTATGGGCAGCGGAAAATCCACCATCGGGCGAATCTGTGCGGCGCGAATGCGCTGCCGGTTTATCGACAGCGATCATGAGATCGAGCGGCGAACGGGCTGTACGATTGCGGAGCTATTCGAGGGCGAAGGGGAAGCTGCGTTCCGTGCGCGCGAGCGGGAAATGATCGCGGAATTATCCGGTATGTCTTCCGTAGTCCTCGCCACGGGCGGCGGAGCGATTCTCGATCCCGTGAATGTGGCGAACCTGCGGGCAGGGGGCTTCGTCGTGCTGCTGGATGCCCAGCCGGAAATTATTGTGCGGCGCATAGGCAACGGGCGCACCCGCCCGCTGCTCGCTGCCGCTAACGATCCCGCTGCTTTAATCCTGAAGATGATGGCGGAGCGTCTCCCGCACTATCGAGCCGCCGCCCACTGCCAGGTCGAAACGACAGACAAACCTCCTCAATCGGTCGCGGCCGACGTCATGCGCCTCTACAAAGCCGCGACATCCAGTCTGGATCGAAATGAAAACCAGGACAAGAGCCGTACTGAATGATGAGAAGGCACAGCCGGATGGTGCGAATGGAACAGAGATGTACGACGGGAAAGGCGCTTTACTGAAATGCCCGAGTATCTGCCAGTTTCGATCGGTGAGCGCAGTTACACAATCGAGATCGAAGCGGGAATGATCGCCTCCGGTCGCGCCTCCGAAGCGATCGCGGCTCTGTCACAGGGCAGCCGCATTCAGATCGTGACGCATCCCGGACTGCTCAACGCCTATGCCGAACCGATCCGCGCCGGACTGGAAAAGCAGGGAATCTCTGCTGGAACGACAGTAATTCCTGCGGGCGAGCGGTTCAAGACGCTGGCTGCCGTTGCCAGACTTTACCATGCCTTTGGCACGGCGCGGCTCGATCGAAAGTCTCTCATCATCGCGGTCGGCGGGGGCGTACTTGGCGATGTCGTTGGCTTTGCGGCGGCGACTTATCTTCGCGGCATTCGGTTCGTACAGGTGCCGACGACTCTGCTCGCACAGGTCGATTCCAGCGTCGGCGGCAAGACCGGCGTCGATTTGCCGGAAGGCAAAAACCTCGTCGGCGCTTTTCATCAGCCGGTCGCCGTACTGATCGATCCACACACGCTCAATAGCCTGCCCGCCCGTGAACTCCGCTCCGGTTTGGCGGAGGTAATCAAGTATGGTATAATCTACGACGAGGCGTTTCTGACGAAAACTCGTCGGGAAATGCCCTTACTTTTACGTCGTGAGCAAGCGGCGCTAGTGGATCGAATCTCCCATTCCTGCGCGATCAAAGCCGAGATCGTATCGCAGGACGAGACCGAGCAGGGCATCCGGGCGATACTGAATTTCGGGCATACGGTCGGACATGCGCTCGAAACGCTGACCCTCTACCGACGCTGGAAGCACGGCGAGGCGATCTCGATTGGCATGGTGTCCGCCTGTCTGATCGGCGAAGAGATCGGTTTCACGCCTGCTGATGTGACGGAAATGGTGCGGGCAACGCTGCTCGCTGCTGGTCTGCCGGTTGATTTCCCCACTGAAATCTCTGCAGACTCTGTGCTGGAAGCCGCGCAACGCGACAAGAAAACCGAACGTGGCAAGCTCCGTTTTGTGCTGGCACGCCGTATCGGAAGGGCTGAAGTCGTCGAAGACATTCCTGAGGCGGCGATTCGCAGCGCACTCACTCGACAGAAAGCGTTTGGCTAGCACCATTCATTCTGAGTCGCGCTGATCAGCTTGATTCAAAAGCAATCCTATGCACCATATTTTTACTTTGCCCCATATCTACAGTCTCCTGCCGATCGTAGGCGGCATTGCCGTTGCCTTGAATCCGTCACAGGCAAGAGAACTCGGTATTGCCTTCGGAAGGTTTGAGTGGCAGCGTAAACTGACCGCAGGTCACAGTGATTCGTATTTCCGGGCATGCGGAGTGTTGGCGGTCGTTTTTGGTATTCTGGTCTGCCTGTATGGGTGAGTCGAATTCCAAGGAAGCATGCGCTTTTCGAGATTGCCGTATCAGGGAGCGAGTGAATGCCTGCAGCAGAACCAGAAGCCCCACCGATCCATGCAACTGAGATCATTTCGACTGCCGCACATACTGCCGATGTGCTGCCGCCAAATGCGAATACGCTTCTCGGGCTCTGCTGGGTGCTGCTGTTTGCGGGGCGCTGGCTGCTCGCGCCTGTGCTCATCGCGACCGGTCTGTTGTCCGCAACGCAGATCGCCGATCTGGACGATGGGATACTCGTGCGCATTTACACTCTGCTGCTGGCGGCGACGATACTCGTTGTCGCGCTTCGCGCCGTGCGCCGTGCGCAAACGCCTCCTCACGCTCCAGACAGCATTGCTGAAGACACGCGAAAACGCGGCTCCTCAGCGAGGCGTAGTTCAGATACAACGGTTCTCGGGAGAAAAACAGACTCGTGATCAATCACCTGCTCAGCCAGCGCTACGAAGTGCTGGAAAAGACCAGCGAAGGAACCGTCTTCACGGTCTATAAAGCCCGTGATAAGGCTGGAAATCGTGTCGTCTCACTCAAAACAACGCTGCCCGGTTATACCGCCGATGCGCCGTTCATGGCTGGCCTGCGGCTCGGCATCGCCTCAGCGACGAAGTTGAGTCAGCCGAGTATCGCCGCCACGTACGAGGACGGCACGGATGAAGGCGTGTACTATGTTACCGGCGAATTCGTGCGCGGCATCAACCTCAAAGAGCGCATCAAGCGTATCGCCCCCTTCACACTTTCGGTCGCGGTAGACATCGCCTGCGCCGTCACCGAAGCGCTGCAGTCCGCGCATGGTCTCGGGCAGGTTCACGGGGATGTTTGCCCGCAGAACATCATCATCAGCCCCGAAGGCACCGTCAAAGTCACCGATTTTGGAGTGATGCAAGGCGTTGCGCGCTCCGCCGCCGCACAGCGCGACACGCTGCTGCGCGCCGCGCCATACCATGCTCCCGAACTTTCGATCGCCTCGCCTGGCTCCGTTCCTGGCGACCTCTATGCGCTCGGCGCAGTCTTTTTCGAGATGCTGACAGGAACGACTCTTTACGCAGGCGACGATCCCGAAGCCATTGCCGACCTTCACGCCTTCGCCCCGATTCCTACTCCTCGGGCAATCAATCCGGGCGTACCGCGCTCGATCGAGGGCATCATCGTCAAATGCCTGCAAAAACGTCCTGAACAGCGTTATGCGAGCGCAGCCGAACTGCTCAACGATCTCAAATCGGTGCGCGATGCCCTGCGATTTGGTAAGCCGCTGTCCTGGTCTCCCATCGACCTCGACAAGGCTGGTACGACTGCCACAGCACCGCGAACAGCCGCTACTACTACCACTGCCTCCGCGCCCGCTATCCGCCCGCTGGAGCCGGTCGCCGAAGCCGCCGCTTCGAGTCAGGCAATGCCAATGCCCGCCAATAACCGTCTTCGCGCTCAGGACGAGCGCGTCTCACTCTCGCTTAAAATCGCAATCGGCGGCGTCAGCGTGATCATTCTCGCCTGCCTGATCGGCATTGCCGCGATCTACGGAGAAAAGTGGGTCGAGCCCAACGTCGTCACGATCCCGCAATTCGTTGGTAAACCGATCGATGTCGTGCGCGCCGATGCCAAAAAACTGAATGTCAAACTGCGCGAACATGACGAGTTCAGCGACAAACCGCGCAATATCGTGTTCCGCTCCGATCAGCCACAGGGCGTTCAGCTTCATGAGGGACACACTGTCAATGTATGGTATAGCAAGGGCTCGACCTACGTGGATGTACCGCGCGTAACCGGATTGACCCGCGATGACGCCGAAAAAAAGCTCAAAGAGGCAGGACTGACCTCCGGCAGAATTACTCCCGAGTATAGCCTGACGGTCCCGCAAAACATCGTGATCAGCCAGAATGTCTCCTATAAGAAGCGTGTCCTGCACGATACCGCTGTCGATCTCGTCTTTAGTGACGGACCCAAACCGGACTATGCCAGCGACCAGACCGCCGACACAGCCAATCCAAATGTCGATCCGAACAAGGCGGCGGACGCCGCGCTGAACGGCGCCAACGAAAACGGAACAGGCAGCGAGGCGACCGCGATACCGCCCGATTCCGGCACTGCTGCGCTGCCCACCGAAGGCGCAGGAACCGGAACGGACACCACGGCTGCCGCTCAGCCTCCCGCAGTCGATTTGACCGAGCACCAGTTCAACCGCCGTATCAGCATTCCTAAAGATGGTAAGGGCACGCGTCTGGTGGATGTCGAATTTACCGATGCGACTACGGAAACAAAAGGCGTCATCTCAGAGACGCATCCGGAAGGCGACAAAATCCGCGTCAAGTTTTCCTATAAAGGCAGATCGATCCGGCTGCGTATCTATTATACTTTTGGTGAGCCGGGCGCACAGAATCCCAGACAGTTGTGTTTTGATAAAACGTTCGATCCGGAAGCGACCAAAGGGGAACGCATTCGATGAGCCGTATCACCGACCTGCGTATCGCGCCATCGCTGCTTTCGGCGGACTTCGGCAATCTGGCGGCAGCCGCCCGTGAGGCGGAGGATGCGGGCGCAGAGTTCCTGCACATCGACGTGATGGATGGGGAGTTCGTGCCCAATATCACCATGGGCTCGGTCGTAGTCCGCGCGCTGCGTCCGGTTTCGGCAGCCTATTTCGATGTGCATTTGATGATCGTGCAGCCCGAACGGTATGTGGAGGAGTT
>JBBQPY010000243.1:0-5809 GCA_038216735.1 Chthonomonadales bacterium | reverse complement strand
CAAAAGCGGGCGCAAAGAAGGCGTGAAAATCACAGAACGTGTCGTATAAAGAAGCAAACTCATTGGCATCCATAAGGCACCTCCTGAGCCGTAAAACAGCGTCAAGAGAGTGTATCACAAATTCGTCGTTGTAATACTAGGGGCGCTGCTTGCCGCGCCCTCTTCAGACATGACGCGTACTGCCCGCGCATTTGAGTAACCGATGTATGGTTTCTGCTTGAGTTTCTTTTGTTGATATCCGCAATTCACTTTTTCAATGGAGCGAACAATGCCTAAAGTGCTGGTCAGCGACCCTATTTCCGCAGAGGGCATCGCCCACCTGCAAAGCCTTCCGGACGTCGAAGTAGACGTCAAACTCGGGCTGACCCCCGATGAACTGAAGGCGATCATCGGCGAATATGCTGCCCTTGCCGTGCGCAGCGAAACGAAAGTCACCGCCGACATTCTGGAAGCCGCGCACAAACTCCAGATCATCGGGCGGGCTGGCGTCGGCGTCGATAATATCGACGTTGTGGCGGCGACGCAGAAGGGTATCCTCGTCGTCAATTCGCCGGAGGGCAATACCTTGGCGGCGGCAGAGCTGGCGGTCGCGCTGCTGCTCGGGCTCGCTCGAGCGATTCCGGCGGCGGACGCGAGCCTTCGGACAGGCAAATGGGAGCGCAAAAAGTTCGTCGGAACAGAGATTTATGGCAAGACGATCGGCATAATCGGACTGGGGAAAATCGGGTGCAGCGTCGCGCAGAGGCTCAAGGGATTCGAGGTCGAACTAATCGCCTATAGCCCGTTTTCGACTGAGGAAGCGACGCGGCGGATGGGCGTCGAACCTGTTTCACTCGACGACCTGCTCAAGCGCAGTGACTTCATCACGATCCATACGCCGCTCAATGACGACACGCGCGGGATGCTCGGCACAGAACAGTTCTCCCGCATGAAAAAAGGTGTCCGGATCATCAACTGCGCCCGTGGCGGTGTGGTCGATGAGGCTGCGCTTGCGGAGGCGCTCAAAGCGGGCACAGTTGGTGGTTTCGCCTTCGACGTTTTCTCGAAAGAGCCGCCGGACGCCGACAATCCCCTGCTTGGTCTGCCGAACACGATCACAACACCGCATCTGGGAGCTTCTACGGAAGAGGCGCAGATTAAGGTTGCGATAGACGTCGCCGAGCAGATCGGGGATGTGCTCCAGGGCAGACCGGCCCGCACCGCCGTCAACCTGCCATCGCTTTCCGACAGCGAGATGGCGCGGGTTGCTCCGTATCTGACACTCGCACGGCGAATTGGAAGTCTGCAAATGCAGCTTGCGCGTGAGGCAGCGGGAGCGGGACGCCCGATCAATGCGGTAGAGGTCGTGTTTCACGGCGATTTCGATGGTCTGCCGACAGCGCCGATCACGCGAGCGGTACTGCGCGGGCTAATGACGCCTGTGCAGGACAAGTCGGATGCGCGAGTCAATATGGTCAATGCGCCTTTCCTCGCGGAGATGCGGGGCATCAAAGTCGTTGAATCGCATCGGGAAGCAGTGTCCGAGCACGGCAGCCTGCTCTCCGTCCGCGCGCATCTGCCTGGCGGTGACCGCATAATTTCCGGTACGGTCTATGGCACAGAGCCGCACATCGTTCATATCGACGGCTATCGGGTCGATATTGTGCCGGAGGGCCACATGATCATCACACAGCACACCGACAAGCCAGGCATGGTGGGCAATGTCGGCACCCTGCTCGGCGATAACAAAATCAATATCGCGGGAATGCACGTCGGGCGCGAGGCGAGCGGCGGACGCGCGGTAATGGTATTGCTGATCGACGATGCGCTCTCGCCGGAACTGATGGCGCAGATACGCGCCCTGCCCGGAATGGAGGCCGCGCAGCTCGTCGCGCTATAATTTTATATGCCTTCACCTATAGGCGTAATTGCAGCATCAAGTCCTGGACGGAGGTTATCAAGGTGCCAGTTAAAGCAAGACCCGGCAGAGAATTCGAAGTGGCAGTTAGTGCTTTTCTACAGAAATTAGATCCCTCAGCTGAGGTGCTATTCGATCATCATGTTTGTGACCCCGACACTGGAACTTACCGGCAATGTGATGCATGGATTAATACTTCGATAGGCGGGCATATTCCCTTAACTATCTATGTAAGCTGTAAAGACAGCGCTAATAAGAAAAACAAACTTGACATTGGTGATATCTGTACGTTCAAAGCAGATATTGACTCAGTACGAGCTAGCACAGGCATAATTTATAGTTCTGTGGGATTTACTCAGCCAGCACTCGCCAAAGCAAAGGCGCTTAACGTTTCATGCTGCCGACTTTACCGAAATGAACCAGCAGATATTCCACAGTCGCTCATGTTTGAACATTTTTCGAGCGATCCAGTGGTAAAATTGGTTGTCGAAGGTACCTACCAGGGAAGCAAGAATTTGACTTGGAACGACCTATTTGATATGACTCTTGAAGACAAGCAACCTCAGAATGTGCTTGATGCTATAGCCGAAGCATTTACTGAAGGAGAAAAAAATTCTGTATAGGATGCCCAGCGAGAGAATATTTTTCCTAGATCCTGGCAAATGCCATTGAGTCTCCAACTCGCCAACTTTGATAATTTTGTAGAACTTACGGTCATAGGTAGCTGGAGACGTTACAAAGCAGACGTTACATTATTGAACGGTTCCTATTGCTCCTCGAACGGATCATTCGTCGGGCAGCAATCCGGTCCTTGGCTCAATTTGCATACTGAAAAGCATGGTCAAGATTGGATATTAACTACTAACGATAGCTGTGAGTTGCCCGATCAATCGACAAACATAATCCAGTATGGTGGCGATATAAAGCTTCTTCTGAGAGAAACGCTCGGTACTCAGCTAGTACTCACGCTAGCTTAAATTCTGCTTAATGGCATTTATACTTTGACGCGGCAAGGCAGAATCCTGTGTGTCGCACCAGATTAAAGCACTGTTCTCCGTCGCTGAAACGTTGCAATCGAAGCGACACAAGGAACGGTACGACACATCGCTTAATGCGATGCTTCTTCGCGGTATTTACCGACGAGACGACGCATGAGCAGGTAGAGCGGAAAGGCGATGACGGTGTTGTAGAGTACAGTCGAAAGGGCGGCGCGGAGCCAGTGTGAGATGTTGGGCTGCGGGGCGAGTAGGAAGAACAAGGCGTTAGCGAGGGCGGTGCCGAGGGCGACCAGACCGACAGCGATCAGCCCATTGTCTCGGAAAAGGCGCGATTCCAGCCAGCCGATCCCCGTCCCGATCAGCGTGCGACTGACGATCAGGCTGCCGAAACCCGCGTGCGGTGGAGAGACGACCGAAGCATAGAGCAGACCGGCAAAGAAACCGACCGCCGCGCCGCCGTTTGCGTCGCCGAAGATTGCGCCGAGGATCACGGTCGCCGTCAGGAAATCGGGGCGCGCGCCGAAAAGGGAAATTGTATCGGCGAAGTTGAACTGCAATACGGCTGCGGCATAAAGTGCGAGCGCAATTCCGAGGCTGCGCCGTGTCTCAGGGGTCATGGCAGCACGTAGACCGCTTCGAGCCGGTCGAAATCGACGAGCGGACGAACGCGAACCGCCTTCGACAGACTGCCTTCCTCGGGGCGTATGCTGGCGACTTTGCCGATCGCGATACCGGGAGGATAGACGCCGCCAAGACCGGAGGTGACGACCAGATCACCCACTTTCACATCGGCGTCCCCGGGCAGATCGATCAGCGGAATCAGCCGCGTGAAATCTCCTTTGCATAGCCCGACAGCCCGTGAGCTGCCGCGCTGCACCATTGCACCTACGCCTTCTGCCTCATTCGTAATCAGGACAACGGACGCGGTATCGGGCGTGACTTCCGAAACCTGACCTACCAATCCGCTGCGTGTACGCACGATACTATGGGGATGAATTCCGGCGCGACTTCCACGCGAAATCACGATCGTATCGAGACTGGAGTCGGGTCGTCGCGCGATCACATCGCCTGCGATCATCGATTTCGGCTCCGCACGGACGAATCCGAGATCGTCGCGCATCAGCACATATTTCGTCTGAGATTCCTGCAGCGCTGCGTTCTGCCCTTCGAGTTCCGCTACACGTTCCCGCAGACGACGGTTTTCAGCGGCATCAGAAGGTCCTCGCAACAGCCATCCGGTTTGCGCTCCGAACCAGCGCGAGATGCCCGCGAGCACACCGGCAGGCGGCGCAACGACTTCCCGTGTCACCCCCGCGACGATGTCCTGCCTGCCCCGGTCTTTCGCGCGGTTGTGCCACGCGCCAGCCAGCGTGCCTAACAGCAGAAAAATAAGTACAGCCCCGTACTTTCCCGTACGCGGCTTCCGGTCCGACTGCATTCTTACTCCTGGTTGGCACGGTATGTGCCGCACTATAATGCGCGATCGAAGTGACTAAGAGTGTGGGGTCGGGCGCGAAACATGGAATGCTGCGCCCATTGCATTTGTAATAGGTGCAGCTGCCTTGACTTCATTAATCAGGACTGCGCCAGCGATTATACCCCTGGAAAGTATCAGCGGTAGCTGCTTTTGAGCACCTTTCGCAGCATCGGGTTGGAGTCGAGCTCTTCGAGGACGCGGCCGGTTCCGAGCACCACGCACGAGAGCGGGTCACTGGCGATATGAACCGGCATCGAGGTTTCACGAGAAATGAGTCGATCCAGCCCTTCAAGCAGCGCGCCGCCGCCGGCCAGCACGATTCCGCGCTCATAGATGTCAGACGCGAGTTCGGGCGGAGTGCCTTCGAGCGTCACCTTGATCGCTTCAAGGATCGAATTGATCGGATCTTGTATCGCTTCGCGTATCTCGCTGCTGGTGATTGTAGTGCAGCGCGGCAGACCCGAAATCAGATCGCGCCCGCGCACATCCATTGAGCGCTCCGGACCGACCGCGTAGGCAGATCCGACCTCGAACTTGGCTTCTTCTGCGGTACGGTCACCGATAGAAAGATTGTAGGTACGGCGAACATAGTTGACAATCGCTTCGTCGATCTCGTCTCCAGCAATGCGTACCGAGCGGCTGGTGACGATACCTCCGAGTGAAATGACCGCAACTTCCGTCGTGCCGCCGCCGATGTCGACGATCATCGAGCCAGTCGGCTCCGAGATCGGAAGGCCCGCGCCGATTGCCGCAGCCATCGGCTCTTCGATGGTGAAGGCTTCGCGAGCGCCTGCCTTCTTCGCCGCTTCGGTGACGGCGCGCTCTTCCACTTCCGTAACGCCTGACGGAACGCCGATTACGACGCGTGGAGAGGCGAGAATATTTTGACGATGATGCACCTTTCGAATAAAATGGCGTATCATCTTTTCGGTCTGGTCGAAATCGGCGATCACACCATCACGCAGTGGGCGTATCGCGATTATGTTGCCGGGCGTGCGGCCCAACATCCGCTTCGCCTCTTCGCCGACCGCAAGTACGGTTTTGGTGCTGCGTTCGATCGCGACCACGGATGGCTCGCGGAGCAGAATGCCCCGCCCTCGTACATGGACGAGAGTGTTGGCGGTGCCGAGGTCGATACCCATATCTCGGGAAAAACGGCTCAGCATGCCGCGTAAAATATTCATGTCGTCCTTGCTCTCCTGACAAACTGGCGAACGTCCCATTATAACATATCGAAGCCCTTTGCGCAGGTTTTTTTACTGGCAGTATTCCCGCGTATCGAACATATAATATATAGTTTGACGTTTAGACAATCAGTTTGGTCATTTCTGCCTTCTGTGTGTCCTTGAAAACGACTTTGTAGCGCGGTGCCTTCTCGATTTTGGCACCTCTGGCACGACCCGGGGATTTTCCGCGTACCCGGCACGCACGCGCAGG
>JBBQPY010000242.1:0-5866 GCA_038216735.1 Chthonomonadales bacterium | reverse complement strand
CGGAAGTGGCCGCCTGGGAATACCAGCGTAATCAGCGTCCCCATACCGTGAATTGGCAGTTTCGAGCCGAAGACGCACGGATCAAACTCAAGCGGCTCTACCCGATCCAAAACGATAAAACTTCGTGAAACTAACGATTAGATAGGGATTTTCGAAGCGGAAAACAGATGTTCTGCAAGCTTGCAGAATGTTGTGTTTTAATGGCGAATTACTCATTTGGTTCCGATGATTCTTTGTTATTTTATTTAATCTATTGTGGAGGGCCTTTTACATGAACCGTACGGATAAGCGTGGCTTCACGCTGATCGAACTCCTTGTCGTCATCGCAATCATCGCGATTCTGGCAGCTATCCTCTTCCCCGTTTTCGCACAGGCTCGCGAACAGGCACGCAAGACCTCTTGCCTCTCCAACTCCAAGCAGTGGGGCACTGGCATCATGATGTACGTTCAGGACTATGATGAGACGATGGTGCAGGCTTGGAATTACGGCGCACCACTGTTGCGCGACAATGGAACTGTATATCGACCTTGGCAGCCCTGGGCAGCGCTCGTACAGCCTTATGTGAAGAATAAGGACATCGGTATTTGCCCAGACCTCAAAGACCGCTCGCTTCCGACATCCGGCAATAACCGTTCGCTGCTCTACTGCTCCTACGGTTTGAATTACGGATACCTCGGCAACTTTCAGGTCGGCGATCCAGGGGGCGGCCCTTATCTGTGGGTTCCGATTTCGCTTGCCGGGATCAACCGTGCTGCGAACACAGTATTGGCAGTCGACGATCAGGCGCCCAACTGGGCAAATGCCAGTCATGCGAACGTGTGGGGCACACCCAGCGGAGCGATCGTCGAGCCGCCGGATGCGTACCTCAGCGACCACGTTTTCTTCAGTGGCGGCTGGGGCAATACACCTGATGGATTGACTGACTTTTACGACTTCCCCGGCTACGGAGGCGTCGACTTCCGCCACAGCGGCAGCAGCTTCAAAGCCAATGTGATGCCGGATGGCGGAGCCAATACGCTGTTCTGTGACAGTCACGCGAAGTTCTACAAAGCAGGCGGTCTCGCAGCAGGCACGAACTTCAAACCTGACCAGTCCGGTCAGCTCGTCTATCAGACCGACAAAGACGCCTACCTATGGGATCCACGTAACTAATGACAGGGACAACAAAGCGAGTAGCAATGTCATCAAAACGCGCGATTGCTCTATTGTGTGCGGGACTGTTCTGCCTCCCTCTGCTTGGCGGGTGTAGTCATAGTGATGATGCGGTAGACGCGCCTGCGGCGAGCAACAAACCAGTCCCGCCACCGCCGCCTCGCCCGAACAAGCCTACTCTTACGCCCGGCGGAGTTGGTGGGGGCACGGACTCGGCAGCGCCGAAAAGTGCTGCCCCTGCGTCTGGATCCACCAGTCCTGAGTAGATGCCACAGCTGTGGCACACTGCCTCAGCACAAGCGGTACCGATGTACCATAACCAGCGCCTTCCTTATCGGACCGGAAACCGATAGGGAAGGCGTTGGTTTGTTACCGTTCTCATCCCAAACCTTCTCCCTACCAGTCGCGCCTCCTCAGGGAGAAGGGCGCATGCCCGCCATGGTAACGGCTCGGTCACACACTGACTGTAATTGACTGAAGAGAAACTGTAATCACTATCTCTCCCTCCTAACGAGGAACGAGTGGCAGGGCGATAGGACCAGGGGTGCAGGCGGGGCGAACACTTTGCCAAAATAGTTGATAAAAACGTGACAAATCGGTTTGTACATGTTATACTAGTCTAACCACATAAATTTTATAGACAGTTTTCGAAGTTGAAGACAATCGCTCTGCAAATCTCTTTGCAGGGCGTTGTGTTTTAATGACGAACTGCTCGGCCGATTTAGATGGATTTTTTGTTTTTATTTGTTTAGGGAGATTTATGATGAGACTATCCAACTCAATGCCAAAGCGTGGCTTTACGCTGATCGAATTGCTCGTTGTAATTGCGATCATTGCGATACTTGCCGCAATTCTGTTTCCTGTCTTCGCGCAAGCGCGCAGCAAAGCGCGCCAGACATCCGACCTTTCCAATCAGAAGCAGATCGGTATGGCATACCTGATGTATATTCAGGACTACGACGAAACCTTTCCTGCTGCCTACCAATCGGCATCGCGTGTCCTGAATGTCTACTGGTCGCCAGTTGATCTGATCGCCTCGCGGCAGGGTGAACCGTGGACGACCCGCTACTCCATTATGGGCGCCAACGTCATCTACCCTTACACCAAAAACTATGCGATCTGGGCAGCACCTGGCGGTACCGAACTCAATCAGTTCAATAACGATTCCAGCTTCAAGCCGGGAGTGAAGCCGAACCTGATTTCCTACACCTTCAACGGATTGCTGGGCTGGACCTCAGAAGCGATCGTGTCCCACCCCGCCAACGCCGTACTGATCTGGCCAGGTACTGGCAAGGATAATGAGCGCGGCAATGGCGCCAGCAACGGAATCCCTTGCGGCGACGCGAGTTGTGGGCCAGTCGATCCTGCCGGTTTTCCCGGAAACGTCATCTATCAGGCATGTCCGTTTGGCACGAACAGAGCCACGCATCAGGGCGGATTTTTCACCATTGGGCAGGATCCTAATGGCACCCATAAATCCGATGTTGCGGTCTATAGCGGCGGTCAGAATTGGGATTTCGTGGATGGTCACGCCAAGTTCCGACGCGCGGGCGTGGCGAATAATCCCGAAGGGGAACCGAACGTATGGACGACGAACACGGATTCAGAGATATCCAATCAGTACTACAGCGACTCGTGCGCTTATCCCTGGGTACTCAAACCCGACTACGATCCGGGCTGCAGCTTACTCGATTATTCTAACAGTCGCTGTAACCCACAATAATGCGGTTTCCATTACGGGTAGAGCTCTTGAAGTTACGAGAAGTTTCCATCGGCTTGCCGAACACGATCTGTTACGCATGATGACAAATGCGCTTGGTAGAAAGGAACGATCTGAATGAAGAAGCTGGCAGTCAGGTTAGTATTGTGCCTCCTGCTAATTCCCGTATTGCTCACAGGGTATGGCTGTGGAAGCAAACAAGAAGAGGATAGCACGCCGGTATCCAAGCAGCCGGCACCGGGAGATAACTTACCCACCTCGACAAAGGGTATGACCCGCCCGGCAGGCGGAGTATCTAAAACGGACGGGTAGACCTGTCCAGGAAGTAGTGACCGCAGCACAAGCGGTAACGATGTAACAAACCAACGCCTTCCTTATCGGGCCTGAAACCGAAACGGAAGGCGTTGTTTTGTTACCGCCCTCATCCCAAACCTTCTCCCTACCAGTCGTCCCTCCTTAGGGAGAAGGGCGAATGCCCACCATGGTAACGGGACGGTCACACGCTGACTGTAATCGACCGAAGAGAAGCTGAAATCACTATCCCCCTCGCCCTAACGAGGAACGAGTGGCAGGGCGATAGGACCAGAGGTGCAGGCGGGGCGAACTATACAAAAATAGTTTATAAAAACGTGACAAATGCTGTTGTATATGTTATAATGCGTTATTCATCAGGTATTAAGACAGGGTTTTCGAAGAAGAAAACAGCCGCTTTGCAAGCATTTTTGCGGAGCGTTATGTTTTTATTGCGAACTGCTCGGTCGGATCGGATGAATTTTTTGTTTTATATTTATTTTGGGAGGGTGTTAATATGGAACGCAGCAATCGTGTGGCGAAGCGTGGCTTCACGCTGATCGAACTCCTTGTCGTGATCGCAATCATCGCGATTCTGGCAGCTATCCTCTTCCCCGTTTTCGCGCAGGCACGTGCTATGGCGCGAAAAACCGCCTGTGTCAGCAACAACAAGCAGCAGGCAATCGGCATCATAATGTATATTCAGGACTACGATGAGACCTATCCCATCAACTCCTATGACGGATCGTACCATGCCGACACCGACACGAACTGGGGTCTGCTGATCCAGCCCTATGTCAAAAACCTTCAGATTTATATGTGTCCCGGCGACCCTGCCAAAGAGACAGACCGTATGCGGGAACTCGATCCTCCCACGGCACGCCCCGGACAGCGCGAGTTCAATCTGGCTGTCAAAAACGATTTCGGTCTGAACTGGCAGCTGCTCTCGCCTGTGTGGGCATCACCGTACCAGCCGAAGCCGATCTCGGAGGCGGTACTGGCCACCCCCGCGAAGTCGATACTCGGCGTAGATAGCTCGTGGAATCGAGATGCAGGCGGCACACCTTATGGCGGCGGCAACAACTCGGTCGATCCGCCCTGCCTGTACAATACGGATGGGACGAGCGCCTTTCCTTCCTCACCTGGTCCGGTCAGTTACTACTGGTTCGGAGGATGGAACCCGTCTTCGCCGCTCGCCTGGAATGTCTATGGCGGCGTCTGGCCATGGCACAACGAGATGGTTGTCGTCTCCTTCACAGACAGTCACGTGAAGTCGTTGCGCGTCTCTGCGCTGACTGCGGGCTGTGACGTTAAAGATGGCATGTCTGGCTTCATTACCGACAAGAACGCTTATATGTGGGGCAACCAGTAGACAGTTACCGCCAGCTGGCATACCGCCGGAACGGTATGCCAGCTGTGGAAGTAGTCCGGAGCTGTCACGTTTCCCTATAATGAGGTCTTTATCATGAAGCAAGTACCCAAACCAGTGGCGCTCGCGCTCGCACTCTGTGCCATTCTTATGCTCGTCTTCGTCGCCTACCACTATGCGCGTCCCAGCGCAAGCGACAGCGGCGATGTGAGCGGGATCACGAGCGAAATACTCAAAAACAATCCAAAAGGCGCCCCGCAGATGCCTGCCTCGATGAACCCTGCCAATCGCGCAATGGGCGCCGGCAAAGGACAACCCAGGCAGTAGCCGTTAGCGAGTAGTGACGCACGTATAAGCTGATCGTCAGCAGCGCCTTCCTTATCGGACCGGAAACCGATACGGAAGGCGTTGCTTTGTCTGAACCCTGATTTAGGTGATTAGTGTGATCAAAGGCAGGATTACCGCTCCACAATAGCAGAGGTTCGGATGAAGAGAGGGCCGCGGCGGCTGAAGGAACGCACTGTGCCGCACTCGGGTAATCCTCCCCATCCTGCTAATCGCCCGAATCAAGCTTCAGACAAATGAGGGCAGAGTGAGGAATCATGCGCTGCCTTTCAGAAAAGCTCAGATAATGCCACCTAGAGAGATTCAAGAAGAGCCGAGTCGACTGCACCGAGACTATCCAACAGCAGGCGCTGGTCGATCGTTGTCATTTGAAAGACGAGCGCAACGGAATCACGTCGTAGGCCGTTCTGTTCGTCTTTCTCAATCAGGACTGTCCCGGGAAAGCGAAGCGCCTCTCTTTGCGTTGTCATCGGAATTACAAGTACTGTTGATAGCCGTGAAGAGGCGTCTTCATTCTGCATTACGATGACGGGGCTTTTTCCTTCTTGAGCATGTCCGCCGCGCACCGGGAGTTCTACCCAGAATATGTCACCGGGTATCACGCTGACTCACTCTCGACCTCGTATGGGAAATCTGCCAGCGCAACCCCGCTAAGCGATTGCCACGCCTCCAGTTCAGCAGCCAGTTCCGGAGAGGCAGGTTCTCCGGTAAGCGGCACGAGAAGGATACCGCTGCGTGTTTCGATGATCCGGATCGGCGTATCCGGCGTCATTTTGTAACGATCACGAAGTTCCTAAGGCAGTATCAGCGAGTCGGAATAATAAATCGTCGGGTTTGCCATAAACTTTTCTCCTGTACCAACAGTATAGCAAACCATATCGAAACTGGCAAGCGCCCCGCTGCACTCCGGTATAGTCCTTCCCTGATTTCACGTACAGCGAGTTAAGCAGCCAGTCGCCTCGTTTCGGGTTGATGATATTGCTGCTCA
>JBBQPY010000241.1:0-5913 GCA_038216735.1 Chthonomonadales bacterium | reverse complement strand
TGAGCGGGTTGCTCAATTTGCGCGCCACCGGTAGGTTTGAGCTCGTGTAGCGATCTGCACAACCGAAGTTTTCTTCCTTCAAGAAACAGGAGTGTGCTCTTGAGGCGAAGCCGAAACTGTTATTTCGCAATTGATCTTAAGCAAAAGTAGTACGAGGTGGCCGTATATCTGCCGGTTTTCGCGAGTTAAGCTGGAATTCTGCGGTCGTTCCACACAATGGTCAGGAATTGATGTTAGAATGAATGCAGGACATCCGCGTTACATTACCGAACAATCGCTGTGTACTACCTGCAAAGTCGTGTACAATAGTTGAACTATGCGCTGCGCATTTGTCGTCTAAAGAGGTGAAGTGCAGGTGCAATTCTGTGTTCGTAAAGAGTGTGTGCTTCACAGTTAAATTCCGCGAAAGGAGAGACTTCCAATGAAGACCTGGATCAAACCGGATTTTGAGGAGATCGGCGTCAATGCCGAATGTTCCGCCTACGCCAGCGCAAGCTGAGGCTAACTGACATCGACTATTCCCTGCCGCATAAGCCCCTGGCTTCTGCGGCATTTTCATTACCCCTAAAGCGAGATAGTCATTGCTGCGGTACAATTGTATGAACGATGGATTCCGCAAAAGACTGAGACTGGTGATTTTCGCCATACGAGTACGCGCAATCCGCCCCACGACTGTATTTGCAGAATGGCAGCGTTATGTTAGAACGGGAGTATGCCTTTGCGTGTGAGACTTTTGGGGACGGCGGCGGGGGGCGGGTCGCCGCAGTGGAACTGCGGCTGTGCAACGTGTCGTGCGGTGCGCACGAATGCGCACGGAACGGTGCCGCGCTCGCAGTCGTGCGTCGCGCTCAGCGCAGACGGCATCCGCTGGTTCTTGCTCAACGCCTCGCCTGACGCTCGTATTCAGATCGAGGGATTCGAGCCCCTGCTTCCTTCTGCTGGGAATCTGAGAGGCACCGGCGTCGAAGGCGTCTTGATCACCAACGCCGACCTCGACCACACGCTCGGACTGTTTCAGCTTCGCGAAGGACCCCCACTCGATATCCATGCGACGCAGGGTGTAAGGCGTGCCCTGACCGAAGGTCTCTCGCTCGAATCTGTGCTGAGCCGCTACTGCGGCATCGTCTGGCACACTCCCTCTATTTCGCCTGCGCCACTGCTCTACGCGGATGGCACGCCGAGCGGCCTGCTTTATGAGGCGTTCACCCTGCCGGGCAAACCGCCACGTTATATGGGCACAGAAGCGGAGCCTTCCGATGGCGACTGCGTCGGTTATCGGTTTATGGATCAGGCGACCGGCGGCATTCTCGTATTTCTGCCCGATGCCGCTGTGCTCACGGAGTACGTCCTCACAAAAATGATCGACGCCGACGTGTTGCTGCTCGACGGGACCTTCTGGAGTGAGAACGAGATGGAGCAGATGGGAGTTGGCAGTACCCCTGCTGCGAAGATGGGTCATCTTCCTGTCGGCGGCGCTAACGGGAGTCTCGCTCAGATCGCTTCATTGCCGATCTCGCGTCGCATTTTCATGCATATCAACAACACGAACCCGATGTTGCTCGCCGACTCGCCGGAACGAGCCGCCGTGGAAGCCGCGGGCTGCGAAGTCGGCTTCGACGGCATGGAACTGATGATTTGATCGCCGGTAACTACTCGTTCTCCTCCCGGGACCTCCACTTCCGAAACTTTGGAGAGGGAGAGAAAGACGTAGTTGCGAGAGGGTCTATTGTTGACATTTGATGGTTGATTACAGAGGAGAGACAACTACCGATGGTTTCAATCACGCGTGAACCTATCTCTGATTCAGACACGAAGGCGCCAGATATTTCGCGCACCCAACCCTGGGACCGCGACATGTTTTTGGAGCAGCTGCGTGCGGTCGGGATGAGCCGTTACCATCATCTCCATCCATTCCACGCGCATATGAATGCGGGCAGACTTTCGCAGGAGCAGGTGCGCGGCTGGATCATCAATCGATTTTATTACCAGCGCGGTATTCCGCTCAAAGACGCTGCAATACTGTCAAACTGTCCGGTGCGTGAGGTGCGCCGCCAGTGGCTGCATCGTATCGTCGATCACGACGGCGCGAAGGAGGGCGAGGGGGGCATCGAAGCGTGGCTGCGGATGGCTGAGGCTGCAGGGCTGAGCCGTGAAGATTTGCTCAGCGAGGAGCAGGTGCTTCCAGGCGTACGGTTTGCAGTCGATGCGTATGTCAACTTTTGCCGAACGAAACCATGGGCAATCGCGATCTCATCCTCGATGACCGAACTGTTCGCTCCGGACCTGATGAGCGAGCGGCTGGCGGCTTTCGAGAAGCACTACACGTGGCTGCCTTCGTGGGGGCTGGACTATTTTCGGTCCCGCGTGACTCAGGCGCGTATCGATTCGACGGAAGGTTTCGATCTGACCGCGACCTACTGTGATACCCGCGCTTTGCAGGAGGAGGCAGTCCGCGCCCTGCGCTTTAAATGCGACCTGCTCTGGGCGATGCTCGATGCGATGATGCTCGCCTACGGTGGCGGCAAAGAAATCGAATCAGAAAGCAAATCAGAGAGTATCGACGAAAGCAAAATAGAGGACGCCGCGCCGACGGACTGATGATTCTTTACCCATCCAGGTACTGAAAGTACCCGGATGCAAAAGGCGAACGTCGTGCAGACGAAAATGCCCTTTGCACGGTCGCATCCCGTCCGAAGGACGCTCGGCGGAAGACAAAAATCAAGGCACGTTCAAAGCGAAGCCGAACACGTTCGAAGCGCAGCGGAACGTACCGCCTCTCGAAGCCAGAGGTGCTTCATTCTATTTGCCGAGCGCGCTTCGGACGCAATGCCGAGCGTTCTATCTTCTTTCAACCATCCGCGCCGTCGAATGCTGACGGCGCGTGTATTACTCTCCCTCTCCCAAAGCTTGGGGAGAGAGAGTTAGGGGGTGAGGGTGAACAGTTACGTTTGAACGCAGGAGCGGTTCGAGAGCGTCTTCCATTGCGGCGATCTCCTCATCCGTCACCTCAGCGAACTGCCTGCGCTTGTTCTGTGAGAGCTTTCCTCCGTTTTGCAGGCACAGGCGCACCAGCAGAGCGGCACGGCGATCGGGCATTTCGACTATATTTCGCACCGCATCGAATGCCGCGTCGTATACAGTTAGAAAATCCAGTTCTTCCCTGAAGTCCTCACGAATACTTTCGGCTATGCGGTCGTAGAGGTACTCGGTCTGTACTGTAGCATCGAAGAACCGGTATAGATTGCGGGTATCGTTTTCGACGACCATACTATGATCCGGTGTAATGTGCCATTCGGTTGCACTTAGCGCCGGTCGTGAAAAAGCTTCGAGGGCGGCATCATACAGAGACCGCTGGCGCAGGATCGCCGCGCTCACTGGAAAGAGAACGTCTGGCGGCGTGAAATCGCGGCGATGCAAAGCGTAGTGGATCAGGAATCGATGCAGTCGTCCGTTTCCGTCCTCGAACGGATGAATGAAGACAAAAGAGAACGCGCTCACTGCCGCTGCAATCACCGGATCGAGTGGCGCCTGCAGCATTCGTTTCGTCGCAGCCATCCAGCCGCGCATCAGTGTCGGAACGTCCTCCGGTCGCGGACAGATAAAATGCACATACTCTCCGTATTGGCGCGTTGTCTCACCCACGAAGTTTTGGAAGTCGCGATAGTCCGTGGCAGCATAACGCGGGTCGACAATACTTCCCTGCAGGGCGAGCAGCGCCGCTTTGTCTGTTGGATCGAAAGTGGCGAGTGAGTGCAGCGCCTGCAAAAATCGTTCTTCGCGCGTCCGGCTCGGCACTTCACCTTCGATTGCGAAGGAGGAGCGTGTTTCTTTGGTATAGAGAAAGCTCGCGGCACGTACCAGCGTCTCCGGCGCGTAGTGTTCTGTAAGCCTGCGTGCTTCCTGGTCCAGACCCATCGCAGCCATCTCTTCCAGCTTGCGGGTTCGGCGCACGGTCGGGCAGAGATCGGTCGTTCCGAGAAGGTTGTCGTTTACGCGATGCCGCGGAGATTTGACGGAGGCAGCCACGAAGTGAAACTCTGGGTTCAGGGCATCGATGTAGATTCCTGCCTGCGCGGCAGGCAGATCGAGAATGTCGCCCGTGAGCATCTCATAGAAGAACCAAGCACGACGGCTATAGGCGCTGGTTGGCTCTGAAAGTATCCAGTCGATCAACGAACGGCTGCCCAGGGCAGTCAGCGCGGCGTGCAGAATCGCCAGATCGAGCGGTTCATAGCGCAGAGCGAAGCGCAGATTCCCGATCAGACTTCCATCTGTGGCATAGCGAGGGGGGTAGCGCTCGTCTGTGAATGCGGTTTCCACATGGGTGCGTCGTGAGCCCGAAATCAAGTAGCTACGCACATAAGGAGGAGGCAGAGACGAATCAATGGCGGTATGCAGAGCCATTTGTCCGATTGCAGCCGGGGGGCGAGGCATTGATTTTGATGAGACAGGTATCATAATAAATGAGACAGTGCAAACCAGATAGCAGCAAAACGACACCCTCAATGATAAAACAGTTAGAATCACTATACCTTTCGTGATACGCTTATTCTCATGGTAAAACGGTATGAAATACGACTTTTGGTGGTAAAACGGTTTTTCTCATGGTAAAACGGTACGAAATACGACTTTTGGTGGTAGAACGATTTGAAATGAAGGCGTTCATAATACGGTGCCGTGAGTTTACAGATGAGCGAAAACGAAGAGATTTCCGATAACGCCGCCGATAATGCAGAAACAAGTCAGAGGCTGAAGGCTGAAGCACGTCCTCGACTCGCGCCGCGTGTTCGTATTCAGAAGGACAAGGTGACGGGCGGTTCCGCGCTACTCTATCCTGAGGGCGTATTACTACTGAATCCGACCGGTGAGGCGATCGTCGCGCTTTGTGATGGCGTTCGAACCGCCGCACAGATCACAGCGGAACTGGCGGCGCAATATTCGGTTTCGATCGACGAACTGTCCGACGATGTCGAGAGTTACCTGAATCGTCTGATCGAGCGACGTCTGCTCGTCATTGTGCCTTAGATAGCATCGTCGAGACAGCAGAGCGGAGGACCGGAGCAACGATGAAGATCGAAGTAATTCGTGCGAAGTATCAAGATGTCGAGGCGCTGCGTGGACTGTATCGACAGGAAGCAAACTGCCAGATCGTTCACGACTCGATGCTGTCTCGCGGACTGGCCGATCCCTATCTGATTCTCGTTGACGAGCGGATTGCAGGCTATGGCGCAGTACTGAACAAGTACGATAAAGACCGGCTGGCGGAGTTCTATACGCTTCCCCATCAACGAGGAAATGCGCTGACGATGTTCCGCGAACTGCTGGCGGTGAGTAAGGCAACAAGTATGGAGGCGCAGACGAACATTCCCTGGATGTTGACGCTGCTCTACGACTGCGCAGACGACATTGTCGACGAAAAGATACTATTTCACGATGCTATCACCACGAATCTCGTCTGTCCGCAGGCTACCTTCCGGCAAGTTGTCCCAACAGACACCGCCTCGATTTTTCCGCATCAGCACGAGCCGGTTGGCGAATGGGTCGTGGAGTCGAAATCCGATGGCACCATCATAGCGACCGGGGGCTTCTTATGCCACTACAACCCGCCCTATGGAGATATCTATATGGAGGTATCGGAAGAGGCGAGGCTCCAGGGAATCGGCAGTTTCCTGGTGCAGGAGTTGAAACGGGTCTGCTATGAGGCGGGAAAAAAGCCTGCTGCACGCTGTGACACTGCCAATATCGCTTCACGTAGGACTTTGCAAAAAGCGGGATTAGTTCCCTGCGGACGCCTCCTGACGGGAAATATCCGGTCGGCGTAGCGCTCCGGCTTTACGTCATATCGACGGTATACAACGAAACAAAACGCCATGAGTACTCAGACACAAATTGCGCCGCTGCAAAATGCAACCC
>JBBQPY010000240.1:0-5950 GCA_038216735.1 Chthonomonadales bacterium | reverse complement strand
GAATAGGCAGCCAGCATCACATAGTACCCCCCGACGACGTAGCTCGCCCAGCGCGTCGCAGGGTCGGCAGTCAGCGTCTGACGTACCCGCTCGAGAGGCAGTACATAGCCGTCGGAATCGACCAGATCGTCGAGCGAGAATACGACTTCCGGCAGCAGTCCATCGGCGTCGATGCCTATGCTGCGGACGCGTATCTGCCGGTCCTCGCGCCACTGCCAGGCGGCGCACGCCGCCTCCGCGATCGGCATCTCCAGCACCAGACTGCCGGAATAATCGGCGACTCCCCCCATCACGTCGAGACGACCGGGCGCGCGTGCCCCGGCGATCGGTCCGGGGCTTTCGAAAAACGCCTGGGCATCGATGCGAACAAGATGTTCGAACGCGAGCCACCGCGTCTCGGCATCATCAGGGGGGAGCAAAAATTGAGATAAGTTGCTGTTCATACTCATAAAGGATCGTATTGGTGAATCAGGATTTTCAGGGCGCCGCTTGCCGCGTTCGTTAGGCAATATACAGCCCTATAATAACCCGAAAGCTCTCGCGCTGTCAATCAAAACAGTTACGTAGCGATGCTCCTCTTCTGCTCAAAGTCGGAAGCTGTCGACTTATCAATTATTGAGCAGGAAAGTACGGTTCCAAGTACCCTTTGCTCTGCGGCCGAAAAATATATTCTGGAATGAACCTTTCAGTATTCGAGATTCGTATGATAGGACAAGCGAGGAGACATCGAATGGCACGACCGAAGGGGTTCGAACCAGATGCAGCGCTCGAAAAAGCGATCACACTTTTTCGGGAAAAGGGATACGAAGCTGCTTCCATGCAGGAAATGGTCGCGGCGACGGGACTCAACTGCTCGTCGCTCTACAACACCTTCGGCGACAAGCATACGCTGTTCCTTGCCGCACTCGAGTTGTATATTACCCGCCAGCGAGAGGAAATTGTCGAACTGCTCGAACCGCCCACCCTGAGGCTGAGTGCAGTGCGTACGCTGCTGGAAAACATTGCGGACAGGATCGCTGCCGAGCAGGGATCCTGCTGCCTCGTCGCGGGCACTGCAACGGAACTCGCGGAGCGAGATGAAGACGTTGCCCGAATCATTCGCGGGCAATTCAATTGGATGGAGGAGACGTTTCGCCAGCTCTTTGCTGAGGCGCAAAGAACCGGTGAACTGAACCCGGCGCGTGATACCCGCGCGCTCTCCCGATTTCTGAACAGCAGTATTCTCGGACTGGTCGTTACGGGAACGACGAATCGAAACAGAAAAGTATTGCAGGACATTATCGACACCACGATGATTGCCCTCAGGTAGACCTGATTTGAGCATTTTTTTTGCTTAATTCTGGAACATTCATTTCAGAATACGCACAAAGTGTCGAAAGGATTATCATCATGAGTATTCTAGCCAACAAAGTCGCTGTCGTTACCGGCGCAAGTCGAGGAATTGGACGTGCCATCGCTCTGCGCTTTGCACGAGAAGGCGCACTCGTCGCCGTTCACTACGGGAAAAGTGAGAAGGAAGCCCATGAAGTGGTTTCTCATATCGAAGCGGACGGTGGAAAAGCGTTTGCGCTCAGCGCAGACATCGGGAATGTGGAAGAAATCGCGACGTTCTTCGAGAAACTGGATGTAGAGCTCAATCGGCGCACAGGCTCCGCGAACTTTGATATTCTCGTCAATAACGCGGGCGTAGCGCAGATGATTCCCTTCGAGGAGACAACCGAGGCACAGTTCGACTACCACTTCGATATCAATGTCAAGGGACTGTTTTTCACGACTCAGAAGGCGCTTCCACGTTTACGAGACAACGGGCGAATCATCAACGTATCCAGCGGCGTGAGTCGTTTGGCATTTCCCAATGTAGCTGCCTATGCCTCCACGAAGGGGGCGGTAGATACGTTCAGTCTGCAGATTGCGCCACTTGCCGCCGAGCGCGGTATCACCGTCAACATTCTCGCTCCGGGCGCGATCGATACAGATATGAATCCCTGGCTCCAGAATTCTGAAGGGCAGCAAATGGTTCTCGGGATGCAAGCGATTAAACGGGTCGGCAAACCTGAGGATATCGCTAACGCCGCACTGCTCATCGCCTCGGACGATTCCGGCTGGATGACTGCGAACTTCATCAATGCCAGCGGTGGCGTAAAGCTGTGATCGGGGCTGGTCCTCGTTAATTATGGAGTTCTCGTTTTCGACCTCTTTCCGGTCGCAGAAGAGCAGCGTCATGATAGAACAACTTTCGATTCGAGGGGGCGCTGATTGCAGTGCTCCCTCGTCTGCTTTCCGGATAAATAAATTCACATCGAGGCACATTCGAACTTAAGCGGACAGAATGCGATCCCGCTCGAAGCGTCATAAATCTCGTTCTGACAGGGAAGCGAGGCTCTAGCAACCGAAAAATTCGATATTTCCATCCAATTTTCACTTTGACTGAACTTCCTGCAGAATGTCGCGTCAGTAACTCCGAAAGCAGTTATATTACAATGCTAGCGATAGAAACTACTTCTCGAACTTTTTCATAATCGCCCATTGTAACTGCTTTGGATTGCAATACAAGACAATGCGGCAGAGAGTATAATGCCAACAAATTGCTCATGAAATGGTTTCTCGAAGAGGAATCGATATGAAGAGGCATTGGCGCCAATTAAGGAAACGGAGCCAATAAAGGACTTAAAGAAAAGGAAACGGCAATGATCACCAGAAACATTCGCATCGCACTCGCATCAGCAGGATTGGCTCTGATGGGCGGTACAGGCATTCTTTGCGCCAACCATGCGGCGAGCGCACAGACCACCCCGCCCCCGGTAAAAGTCAAACATGAGAAGCATCCGGAACTGCGGCGGGCGCTCCGCAATCTTGAGCAGGCGCAAAAAAATCTTACCAAAGCTGCTCACGACTTCGATGGACATCGCGAGAAGGCGCTCGACCTGACCCAGAAAGCGATCGAGGAGACAAAGCTCGCGATCGCTTCTGACGCGCATTAATCGCTACATAGAAGGCAATCCACCAATCGTTGTGTGACAAATATATCCTGAATCGCAAATGCGCTTTAACAACGCGCGCCCTCAATAGTATTTATAGAGGGAGCGCGTTGTTCTCTGTGCGGCGCGGAATGTTGTGGCGCAAGAGGCAAGGAACTCAGGCATGGTAAGCCAATGATGTAGTCAGCATTCGTAGGGGCGCTGCTTGCTGCGCACTTTTGTGCTTGCCGCGCCCACTTCCATCAAGAACACGCTCTCACACTTCCCGAGTGCTGTACTGCTTAATCAAAGCTTGTATGGCCGCATTTTCCGATCGGGCGGCATACCATCTTGCGTTGCAACCATCTTTTGCTTTGGTATAAGGGCTGGCTCCGTTTTCTAATAGCAGTTCGACAGCTTCGAGATGTCCGCAAAAGACTGCATAGAGCAAGGGTGTACCTCCCGAAATCCCACACCCATCGACTTCGTCACCATAGCTCAACAGAAGCTGAATAATTTCGGGCGCGTTTTTCATAGAAGCGATGACAAGAGCTGTCTCACCGGTGGAAGGAGACCTTGCTTCGATGTGAGCGCCCGCGTTCAACAACAATCTTACGCTTTCCAGCCGTCTGGCGATCACCGCGTAGAGGAGAGCAGGCACACCACTTCTCCCTCGCATGTTCGGATTCATCCCTCGCGCTAGCAGAATCGCAACGTTGTGATCCTCGCCTCGCAGAATAGCTCTGAGAAAAACATCCTCCTGTTTGGTTCTCTCTTTGTTGATTAGCAGACGGCGACGCCTGTAGAACCATATCCAGATTTTGCGCTCTGTCAGGTGCACTTTATGGATTGGCACTGCCATACGATGACTGCACCTGAATCCGAACCTTACGATTCGAGTGGCTATCGCATATAGTCGATCGTTCAGATTCTTGATGAAACCGCTTTCGACTGGCTCGCTTACCGATGTGTCCGTCATTGTTGGCTCTCTTCGCGGACTACTACGGCGAATGTCTTATACAGCTGCCCCAATTACTGCCTGCTCGTCCGCCTCAGTGTAGCACCAGCGTGCGGTACTGCGCTTCATGGAGACGCTGATAGATGCCGCCCGCCGACACCAGCTCATGATGGCGTCCCTGCTCCGCGATCCCTGTCTCATCTACGACGACAATACGATCCGCGTTTTGAATGGTTGCCAGACGGTGCGCGATCACGAGCGTCGTACGACCCACCGCCAGCTCCGCAAGCGATGCCTGTATCGCACGCTCCGTCTCCGTGTCCAGCGCCGAGGTTGCTTCATCGAGAATCAGGATCGGCGGATTCTTCAGGAACATTCGCGCGATCGCCAGCCGCTGTTTCTGCCCACCGGAGAGCTTGACGCCGCGCTCGCCGATGATCGTCCCGAGCCCTTCCGGCAGACGCGTGATCATCTCGTCCAGCCGAGCGCGTCGCGCCGCCTCCATAATTTCGTCCTCCGAAGCATCGAGCCTTCCATAAGTGATATTTTCACGAAGCGTACCGGCGAACAGGAATACGTCCTGCTGCACGATGCCGATGTTCAGACGCAGAGAAGCGAGCGTCATCTTGCGTATATCGATGCCGTCCACCGTGATACGCCCCGAGTTCGGCTCGTAGAAACGCGGCACCAGCGAGCAGATCGTCGTCTTGCCCGCGCCGCTCGGACCGACGAACGCCACCGTCTCGCCAGGGTGGATCGCAAGGCTGATGTTGTCGAGCACGTTTCGGTTCGGTTCGTAGCCGAATGTCACGTTCTCAAAACGTATGTCGCCATTGAGATGACCGATCGAAACGGCGTCCGGCAGGTCGGCGATGTCGGGCGCGGTTTCCATGAGCTCCAGGTAGCGCTTGAATCCAGCAATGCCCTTTGGATAGGTCTCCAATACGGCATTGATTTTCTCAACCGGGCGGAAGAACACGTTTACGAGCAACAGGAATCCCATAAAGCCGCCGACCGTCAGCTGCCCATGCAGAACATAGTAGGCGCCCGCGATCATCACGAACAACTGGATGATACGCATCGTCATGTAGCTCAGCGACATACTTTTCGACATCAGCCGGTAGGCGTCCAGCTTCGTTTCGCGGTAGCGTTCGTTATCTCCGGCGAAAAGCGTTCGTTCATGATCCTCGTTGGCGAATGCCTGTACGACCCGAATTCCGCCGACGTTCTCCTCGATCCGCGCATTGAACTCCCCGACACGCCCAAAGAGCGTACGCATCGTCTGCGTCATCGCGCTGCCATAGCGGGTCGATATCCATGTCATCGGCGGCACGACGAGTCCCGTGATCACCGCGAGCGTGTGATTGAACGTAAACATCAGCGCGAAGGAGGCGAGAAAAGTCATGACCGCAATGAAGGCGTCCTCCGGTCCATGGTGCGCGATTTCGCCGACTTCCTCGAGGTCTTTGGTCACGCGAGCCACCAGATGCCCGGTCTTCTGGTTGTCATAAAACCGGAAGGAGAGCTTCTGCAGGTGGTCGAAAATCCTGCGGCGCATCTCGGTCTCGATCGAGATACCCAGAACATGCCCCCAGTAGTTGACGATGTAGGACAGACCGGTATTGAGCATATAGATCATCAGAAGCCCGGCGGTCGCCCCGAGAATGAGCCCCCAGTTCTGACTCGGCAGCAGCTTGTCGACGAACGTGCGGATGGCGAGAGGGAACGCCAGTTCCAGCAGCCCGGAGAGCACCGCGCAGGTGAAATCGAGAATAAAAAGCCGTCGATGCGGCTGATAATAGGCAAAAAATTGACGAAGCATAAGTTCTTTCTCTAACTCCCATCGCAACAATATCAAAAAGCATCCGGTACGGAAAGGACGCCGCCTGAGCTCCTTAAGATCGATTGCGAAATAAGACATAACCGACATAGACAAGTTGCAACGAAAATGGGCCTCTACAATGCCCTGTGCGGCCACTCTGGAAATTTACGTGACTGAAATGTCACCAAAAAATCGGTCATTCGGTTCAAAACG
>JBBQPY010000239.1:0-6148 GCA_038216735.1 Chthonomonadales bacterium | reverse complement strand
TCCTATGAAAAGGGATTCGACGTACTGCTCGAATCCTTCAAAATAGTGCAGGCGCGCATTCCGCAGGCGCACTTGTTGATCGCAGGAAACGGCGGCGAAGAGAACACCCTGCGCGCGAATGTGGTATCGAATGTACAGCTTTGTGGGCAAATCTTGGACATACCCGCCCTGCTATCGAGTGCGGATGTTGTTGCGATACCCTCACGGTCCGAAGGGCAGAGCATTGTCGCGCTCGAAGCGATGGCGTCCGGAAAACCAGTCGTCGCCTCCGCTATTGGCGGCATACCCGAAACGGTACTCGATGGCGAAACTGGTCTTCTCGTTCCCGCTGGAGATACTGGCGCATTGGCAAAAAGTCTAATCGAGCTGCTGCGGAATGCACACGGCCGATCCGAGTTCGGTCGTGCGGCACGCCTGCGAGTTGAACATCATTTTACGCTCGACCGAATGATCGGCAGCCTCGAAGCAGTCTACACTGAAGCGATTAGGGTGCCTCATCGCAGTTCTTAAAATAGTGAACGGGAGCTCGAATGCCACTCCACGCAGAACTGCACCGTCACCTGGGAGGCGCGGTCGTGCCGCGAATCTTCTGGCGCTTCCTGCAGCGCCAACAGAACCCGGTGCTTGCGCTCTACCCGACGTACGAAATGTTCGAAGCGTTCGTCACGCGCCCGCGCTCGAGCCTGACCGAGTTTCTCGAACTCCATGAAATGGTCGAGCAGGTCCAGCAGCTCGATACCCTCCCTTACTTTGTCTCGAAACTGGTGCGCGGCGCACACGTTTTCGAGTCCATTCTTTACCTCGAATTGCGCCATACGCCCTACTATCGCACCCACCCCGGACTTCCAGAGCACGAACGCATCAGGCAGATGCGCGAAGTCGTGCGCGTGATCGGCGAGGCGGGTTACAATCGCGACTATCCTCTGCTTCTGCGGCAAATACTCTGTATGCATAGCCGCTTGCCCTACGCGGTGAACAAGGCGATCGTCGATCTTGCCGCAAGGGAGAGCAGTGACGTCTGTGGGATCGATCTCGCCGGACCGGACACTCTCTATGGCCCGCGCCTCGATGAGTTTATCAAACTCTTTCAGTATGCACGGTCTCTGGGTATCAAAACCACCTGTCACCTCTTCGAAACGAACAACGGTTTTTATCCCGAACTGCTCCCTTATCTGAACCGGATCGGGCACGGCATTCAGATTCCGCTGCAGCGTCCGGAACTGCTGAGAGAAGTAGCAGATCGTGGACAGTGCCTCGAAATATGTCCGACTTCCTATCTCAAAACGGGGACGCTGCAGGATCTGAACGCGCTGCATACGGTCTTCAAGCGATGTGAGGAGGCAGGCGTCGATATCGTGATCTGCACGGACAATCCCGGTCTGCACAATGTCCGCCTTCCCTTCGAGTATGAGAACTTGCTGACTCAGGATATCATCGATTTCGAGCAGTTGCGACGCTGTCAGGACGCTGCATTCCGACATGCCTTCGCCTGGCCGCACGCCGAGCCGCCCGACGCACTTCTTTCCGCACTAACCATGCCTTCCCGCCTTTCGAATCCCGAATAAATCTGCTGCAATTTCAACCTCATTCAATATCTCTGTCAAATATTTTTGCAGAGCGGTTAATAATAATTTATTTTTCAGCGAAACTCATTGCTTTTGTTGAATAATTATGATACTATACGCTCATGATGAAAGGTTTCATCATGAGCGTATACAGTGTCGGGAGTTACTCCTTGGTATCTCATCGGAATGTGACAATTGTCGAAGTTGCAAAAAAAGCGGGTGTGAGCAATGCGACCGTTTCAGCGGTTCTGAGCGGTAAGCTCTCGAATATGCGTGTGTCAAGCGACACACGACAGCGAGTAGTTGAAACTGCCCGTGAGATGGGCTATCATCCCAGCGCCGTCGCCCGATCGCTGCGCCGCCGCCACACCAATATTGTGGGGCTCTACTGCGGATATGGCAGCCTGGACACAACACTTCCCTTTTTTGCTGAGGTCGTCGGTGGATTGCAGCGCGGCTGCGATACCTATAGCAAGGACTTGTTGCTGCATGGCAATCTTTCCGCCCGCTCAGCCGAAGCAATCTATTCTGAACTCGCTGACGGGCGAATCGATGGTCTGATCGTTTATGCGCCACCGGAAAACCCACTTGTAGATTTGCTTGCCGCCTCACGTCTGCCTGTCGTCGCGATTGTAGATCCTCTGTCTGCAATTCCCTCAGTCAGTGTTGATAATGCTGGTGGCGCGCGCATGTTAGCGGAGCACCTGAAGACGCGAGGTCATCGAAACGTCTATTACTGGACACCGCAGAGAAGAATGTTCGCATCAGACCTTCGTTGTGAAGTGTTCTGTTCTAGAGCGGCAGAACTAGGGCTGAATGTCCAGTGCATGATCAATCATGAAGATGCCAGTTCTCCTTCTGAGTTGCTGACATTTTGGCTGGAATCTCCTCCGTTCCATCGGGCAACAGCCATCGCCTGCTGGAACGATTCTGCAGCCTACGGGTTGCTGGCTCAGTGCCGCATCCGAGGCATTCGTGTTCCCGAAGATCTGGCAATTGCAGGATTTGACGGGATGCTGCTACCCTTCGAGAGCGCATGGCGGCTGACGACTGTTTATGCTCCCTGGCTCGATGTCGCCCAGACAGCAATCGCGCATCTAGTCGCGCAAATCAATGGACAGTCGCTGCCGATGCAGACGATTCTGCCCGTTCAGTTTTCCGCAGGGGATACCGCCTGATATGCATCCGATTCATTTTTAACTGGCTGGCTGTTCGAACACGCACTTTATGATTTATCCGTCTTTTTTCTTCGCTCCCGAAGCATGGAGCCTGTGCTCATGTAGAACCTGCATTGATACAGAAAGGTCGACTACCATGTCAAATTGCTTCTTCGCCAAGCGTCGCACGGCGTTTACACTGATCGAACTGCTCGTTGTGATCGCAATCATCGCAATACTTGCCGCCATCCTATTTCCCGTTTTCGCGCAGGCGCGCGAAAAAGCGCGACAGGCTTCCTGCCAGTCCAATCTAAAGCAGATCGGTCTTGCGATCATGATGTACGCGCAGGACTACGACGAAACGTATCCAATGCTCGAGAACGGTCCCGAGCGATTTACGGTCGCAAATGCGATCGACCCCTACATCAAGACGAACAAACTCAATGTGAATGGCAAGGGCGGCAACCTCTGGCCCGAAGATAGTGTCTGGCGCTGCCCCTCAGGACGCACCTACGACTACGGGGACAAAAACTCCTATTTTACAGTGGCTTACAACTATCTTTACCTCACCGATGTCGATGCCAGCAACAACTTTGTTCCGGATTGGTCTGACCCGTCTAAATACGGCATCTGGGCATGGACACAACCGGGGCGTTCGATGGCGGCGATTGCCGCTCCCGCTGAGACGGTCGCCTTTACGGACGCCGGACATGCTGACGGACCCGCCGGTTACTACGCTACATGGGATACTCTGGAGCCGCCCTCTGCCCGACTTGCCAATGGACCAGTCGATTGGGTAAGCATCTTCGAGGCGCGTCATACACAGCAGGGTAATGTCACCTGGTGCGATGGTCATGTGAAATCGATGCGCTTTGAGGCGCTCTATGGAAAGCTCAATGCGGATAAGACTTTCGTAACGACGCTGACGCCGCCAGACAAATATTTCGATCTGCAATAGGTCCAGTGGCTGCTCTCGTCCTCGCATAAAGGAATTCAACTATGAGCTCGCAGCGCCCCAAGCTTCTGGCCGCGGCATGTTTTACGATGATAATGTACGTGAACTGCCAGGGATGCGGTAAGAGCTCGCCCTCCTTGCAGGCAGACGACCAGCGTATCGAATCAATTGTGACTAAATCAAGTGGTGACTGGAACAATGTTTCCGCAGCCGATCGTGATTATTTCACAAAAGAACTCGCCAACGGGAATGAGCAATCGGGTAAAATGCTCTTCCTTGCGCGGTGGGGGCGAATCAAAGGGGGTCCGCCGGAGCCGGGCGCAGCGCATTAGCCCGAGACCGAGAAACATTTCCTGCGTATACAGACTGCACTGGTTGGGACGCAAGAAGAGTCATCACCCGCATCCTTCAGCGGATGCCGTCAGTCATGGCTACTAACGCCATGACTGACTTACGTAATGATATTCACGATAAACGGAAATTAGATGCTGTCCCAATTTATCTGCATTATCGCGGTGCCCTTGTTCGCCATCACGATGCTTCATCTGCCTTCTGAACAGGGAGTGTCGGCTGACACGAAAAGGAAAACCGTGACCGCGAGCACCTACTACATCAGTCCAGATGGGAAAGATTCCAATACTGGCACCTCTCCGGACAACGCTTGGGGCAGCATCTCTAGAGCCAATGCACAGCGCCTCTATCCTGCCGATAGTGTACTATTTCAAGGAGGACGAACATTCGAAGATTTGAGCGACATACCTTGGGCACGTCGCCATAGCGTGAATTGACGAAGTAAAGATCGATTGCGAAATAAGACATAACCGACATAGACAAGTTGCAACGAAAATGGGCCTCTACAATGCCCTGTGCGGCCACTCTGGAAATTTACGTGACTGAGATGTCACCAAAAAATCGGTCATTCGGTTCAAAACGACGCAGATGCTTATTTCGCAATCGGTCTTAAGTAAAATGTACACGGGCAGGAGGCCCGCTCAGATAGCAGAAGGGACAAAAATCGCTGCCATCTGGGATGTTTGCTGTTCTTTTCAATACTGCTTCTTCAGTTATCGAGTCCCCGCTCCAGTATAAGGACGAGCGGGCTTTTTTATGTCTACCGGTTTCATTGTGCAGTAAACTGAGGGTACTATGGCGTAGACTCAATTAACTCTGCCCCATTTCTGAATCTGCTTCAAACCCTACTCGAGAAGGAATCTACTCTATGTTTCCCGCAAGCAAGCATCTATTCACAAGATATACGTCACGATTTGGTTTGCAATCAAGTGGTTCGAGACGAATACGCAGCCTCACCCTGATTCCAACGATTGGGCTGCTAGCTGTGGGCATATTCGGATGTGGTCGCAATAATACTGCTTCGGATACCGCTCCTGCTGCCATTACCCCCTCTGCCAGTTCCGACACCGGCTCGTTCAAGGTCGCACTCGTGATGTCGGGCCCGACGAGCGATAACGGCTGGAACGCGGGCGCTAAAAAAGCGCTAGATTCCGTGCAGAAAGAACTCAATCTGGACGCTTCGAATGTCTCTTTCGTGGAGAGTCAAACCTCCGCGAGCCAGCAGGACGAGAGCCTGCGTGCCTTCGCGCAAAAGGGTTACAATCTCGTTTTCGGACACGGAACCGAATATGAGGAGCTCGCAAAAAAGATCGAAAAGGATTTCCCGAACACAGTTTTTGTGATCTCCTCCGGAGCGGTTCCAGGCACAAACACGTCGCCGATCATTCTTAAACTGCAGGATGGCGCGTACCTCGAAGGGATGCTTGCGGCCGGAATGAGCAAAACGGGCAAACTCGCCTGCGTTGGCGCGGAAGAAATACCGCCGGTCAAAGCCGTGTTCGAAGCGTTTGCGCAGGGCGCGAAAGCTATCAATCCCAAAATTATCATCCTGCCTGCAGCCTATACGGGAAGCTGGGACGACCCGATCAAAGCGAACAAGCAGACACTGCCGTTGATCGAGCAGGGCGCCGACATCATTATGCAGGACGTCGATGCGGCGGCGCAGGGAGTGTTTAACGCGGTCAGTGACAGTGCGAAGGCGGGCAAAACCGTTTACGCGCTCGGCACGAACAATGATCAGAATGCGGCCGCGCCGGACGTTATTCTAGCGAGCGCGCCGATCTATATCGACAAAGCCTTCGTGCCGATCGCAAAATCCGTCCGTGATAAAACGTTCAAGCCAAGTGCGACCATCTATGATATGAAGAGCGGCGTCATCGGGTTCGTTCTGAACCCTCAGCTTGAAGGTAAAATTCCCGCCGATCTCAAGGCGAAGATCGCCGACGCGCAGAAAAAGATCTTCGACGGCTCTCTCGATGTGACGAAGGCAGGTCCCTGAATGCCACAGGCGCGTGACACAGTGGAGGCTCCCCGCCCGCTCGCAGCGCAAATAGAAGAGACACCACTCGACCCCGCTTCGTTCCTGACGATGCGGGGTGTCGTTAAACGTTTTGGCACGG
>JBBQPY010000238.1:0-6198 GCA_038216735.1 Chthonomonadales bacterium | reverse complement strand
TATTGATGAGTCGGGTGCGCCGCTTCCGCTGTCACGGGTCATCAATAATTGCGTCGAAAACCGACGATCTACGTGTAGAAAGTCGAACAGGTGCATTTCTGGAAGACGACCAGTCATCAAATTTTATCTAAACGTCAATTTTTAAGTTTGGGGCAGCCTGTGAGGCCCATCCCGTGTCAACGAGAATAGAGCTATTTATGTCTGTCATGCAGTAGTTGGGATGGGTCGGGACGTTTAATAGGGGAGTGCCTACGCAGTATGATCGTCGAGGGAAATGGATGGCAGCAGGCGAAATCGCGGCGGTAAAGCCAGAACTGGGGTTGGTATGCGTTACGGCAGGGACGGAAGTTCGCTTTCGCGCCCTGACGCGCACGCGTCTGCTTCAGCGCGGGGAAGCGGAACGTCCCGCACTACTGCGTGAACTGTATGCCGACAACCTGCGCCGGGTCGAAACCGCCATCGCTTTCTGCGAAGCAAATGGGATTCGGCTGTATCGTCTCTCGTCCGCGCTGTTCCCTTTTGCAGACATCGAAATCGGATCTGGTGAACTCGATGCGCTCGCGCCGGAACTGGCGCGAATCGGCGAACGGGCGACGGCCTCGGGTATCCGGCTATTGATGCACCCTGAGCAGTTCGTCGTGCTGAATTCCGACACGCCGCAGATCATTGAAAACAGCCGCCAAACGCTCGATTTTCATGCGCGAGTGCTGGATAACCTTCAGCAGCCGCGTTCGCCGTGGGCGACGCTGATACTGCATGGAGGCAAAGGCGGGCGGTCTGAGCGGCTAATTGAGACGATTGAAACGCTCCCCGAGAGGGTTCGGTTGCGGCTCGCACTTGAGAACGATGAAGATGTGTATGGACCTGAAGATATTCTCGCCATCTGCCGCGCCGTGCAGATTCCAATGGTGTATGATGTACACCATCACGTCTGCAAGGCAAAACTGACGACCTACGACGACCCCGCAGTGGCAGAAATGTTTTGGGCAGCGCGGGATACCTGGCATCCCACTGACTGGCAGCTTACGCATATCTCGAACGGACGAGAAACCTTCGGCGATAACCGGCACAGCGATATGATTACGGCGATGCCGGGTATCTATCGGTTCGCGCCCTGGATCGAGGTCGAGGCAAAGGGCAAAGACCTCGCTATCGGGGCTCTGCGCGATTGCTGGCTGCCCTCCGCAATTCAAACAACGGAGTAGCATTCTTCTGAACCTTGATTTCAATGAGTATTCGAAAGAGTATTAGGAATGAATGAATCGTTCACCGGAGCCCTCGCGAGTTTCCGTCTCTTATCACATCTCCCATTATAAGCGCATCTCAGCTGAATAGCTGCCAGTGTTGGGCGGTAATCTACCTCATCACATAAATCAGGGCAATCAAGGTTTAGACTAACATTCCCCTCATGCGCCTTCCCATCCTGACGAAGAACGAGCGAGGAGGCGATGAAGCGGGCAAGTTCTCTTACGGCCGAATCGAAATCGATTCGGCTGTCAGGCGTCCCTCCTCACAGACCAGAGCTACTGCTCCGCCCAGTAAGGGACGTGTCGTGTCGCGCAGATCGAAGAGTACATTTCCATCGATGCTCGCCTGCAGATGATCGCCCTGGACGCGCAGCATCAGTGCATACTTCATCCCGAGGTCCAGCTGGAAGTCGAATTCTGCCAGCGTCTGCGTTCCGTCCAGCGCTTTGACGAGCCGCACTTTGTTATCGTTACAGAGCAGCAGAGCATAGTAGCGCCTCATGCCCTGCACGCGCACTGCCAATCCACCGGATTTCAGCATGTGCGGTGTGATAATGGCAGTTGCCGTGTAGTCCTTCCACTCCCGTGTCCCCTGCATTAGCAGCCCGACGCCTTCGTCCTGAACAATGCGAAAGGGCTCCTGCCATGCCTCGAAATATCCGACGCCGTTTACCCACGCTCTGCGCGCCAGCTTGCCCATCGGCCCGCCCCAGGTTACCGTTGGCGTTCCGCTCCAGGTCAGATAGTCCAGATAGACCGCGCCCTCGGCGCGCTTATCCGATTTGATCTCGATGCCGACTTCGGCAATCGGCTGACCGTGGGTATCTGGAACCGTCCATTTGAAATCATGAGAGGTTTCCGGTTCCAGTACAACCGACCGACTGCGCTCGAACTGAAGCTTATCCTCGTGATCATAGTAGCGAATATACAGGCAGCAGGAGACGTCGCCCTGATTTGCGGCATCGGATTTCAGTGCCGCTTCAATCGTCTGACCAGTATATAGCGTCGGGGACGCATGTAGTTCATATCCCTGCATTCCGATCGCTTCCGGCGGAATGAAAGTCGCGGTGGCGACACGTGACGCTTTGCCTGCTGCCAGATGGCGATAGCGAATTGCGAGACTATTCGAGCCCGACCGACCCTGTCCCACAACGTTCTCAACAGTCGTGGTTCCGCGCACCTCCGCGTTGTCTTCCGGCTGAAACCCCTGTAACGCTCCCGGTAGATCGAAATGGAATCGCGCGCCCTTTTTCGGAGCGACGGGCAGTTCTCCCGCGAGTGCGCGACCGATATTGACGACTTCATATGCCTCGTGTACCGCGTCCGTGATGGATCGACCTCCATCGGCAGTCGGCAGATACATTCGATCGGCAACGGGACCGCGCCAGTCAGGTCCCTCATCAATCCCCGCCAGTCCGTTCCGGATGCCGAGCAGACAGCCAACATTCGCGGAGTTACAGTCCGTGTCCCATCCGCCGGTGTTGACAATCATCAGCGACTTTTGGAAATTGCCGTCTCCCAGAAGAAGGCTGAGAATGATCAGCCCATGATTGGGCACCATGTGACAATTGCCGCCATATTTATCGTAACCGTAGTTCGCTTTAAGCAGTTGATAAATTTTGTGCCAGTCCTTTTCGTGGGACGTCCACTCGCGCAGATCTGTGATCATGCGATTAATGACAGAATCTTTCGGGATAAAGCTGACGCCGGTGTCGATCAGTCTGTCAATATCCTTTTCAATGAAAGCTTGCGATTCCATCGCCGCGACCACCTGCGCGCCATAGATCGCCTCGCCATCGTGACTGACGCTCGCGGCACGACGGGCAAAATCTGCGGCGAGACCGGGATCGCCCGGCGCGATCATCCCCCAACCGTCGATGAAAATCTGTGCGCCGATTTGCTCGGCTACGACTTTGCCATTCAGCGCGATCGAGCCGCTCGTGGGCGCTTGAATGCCATGTTTGAGTCGCAGGAACGCGGTATGCTCTGTAGAATTGCCCATGCCGCCCCACCAGAGAATCGTCTTTTTTTCGATCAGATAGTTGAGCCATGTCTGGCCGATCTGTGCAGGGGTCAGATCGCGGTTATTATCGTAGTCCGGGAGCGCGCGGAGAAAAGTAAAGGTGCCGGAGATGTCGTCGTCGGTAACGATCAGCGGCACCTTTCGCTTTTCGTTGACGTAATAGTTCACTTCGCCAAACTCGCTGACCATCTTCTCGTAGTCCCATCCCTCGAACGGTCTTCCCAAATAGACACCAATGATCTTACCGAGTACTCCAGCGTAGACACGCTCAGCATAATCCGACGGGATTGACATTTTTAACCTCTTTTCTCAGCAATAGTTTTCTAAACAATTGAAAATGAGTAACTATTCACCCTGCCTTCAGATTCGCACCTACTGGCAGGATATCTGTATTGCCTGCCCGTCTTCTCGAAGCTTCGGGAGAGGGGGTTGCGGTGAGGGTGAATAGTTACGGAAAATGTAATCGGAAAATCGTGATTGTATCCGACAGGAAGCTACCCGGTAGCGCTCCAAAAACATAAGATTGGGAACTAGCGCTATCTTCGGCAGAGCATGAAATCCACACCGATTCGTGTTAACGTGTACTTCGTCACCCCGGGAAAAACATGTACATCTGTGTGTCGAGCAACACGCCGATTATCGACCAGAGACACGCGATCACGATATCGCCGAGGATCAATCCCATGAAGAACGGTATTGCGCTCCGATAGAGTTTCATCCCCCCATACCGAAGCAGGAGCGACTTTGCCAGCCAACCCAGAAACATCGGACACCAGACCCAGGGCATCGCATACCCCGCATGCGCAAGCGCGAAGCCAGTTGGATTGAATGGCCACCACACGAAAAGCGCGCGCATCTTCGACAGTCCCGCCACAATCAGGAACCCCACCGCCATCCACTGGAGGCGCAGTGGATCGGGCTTGGTCGGGTTATCGAGCCAGTTCTGCAGCGTATCGAAGGGCAGGCGACCATTGGCGCTACGCCAGCCATTGTCGCCGCGAGGCGTGATCGCTCCATAATGATAGTATATCGCCAGCACGGAAACAAACGCTGCAACGGCGGCGAGCGCTGCGGCAAGTAGAAGCCAGCGCGTCATCGGGCGAGTCGGCGTTCCCGTAACATTCAGCATACGGAAGGCTTCCATCTGCTGAGGCATTGCGACCGTGCGGTAGTCGCTATCGAACCACTGCAGATAGGAAAAGGTAGTCAGCGCCTGTGTGTTCCAGGCACGCGTCCCGGGAATCAAAGTCAGCATTCGATGCGGGTTCAGGTCGGGTCCATAGCCAAGCATCGGGCCGGCTTCTGCCCGAAACCGCGTACACGCAATGATCATAAACAGGTAGAGTGCAAGGAAGAGCAGCGCCATGATTACAGGCATCCCCGCAAGCACCACAAAGACAATTTGCGCGGTAAAGCAGAACAAAAATCCGAAGACTGCGGTGCGATAGGAGACAGCTTCGTCCTCGTCGCGTACATAAGGACGTCTCCCGAACGCCTTACCGAAAACATCCTGCAAATGCCTGCGCGCTCCCCACAAGGAAAAAAGTGTGATCGCGATGAAAGCGCCTGCACCTTGTTCCCCCGTGTAGGGTGTGGCTGCCGCAGCGGCGCTCGCGCCCGCGTCGTGATAGCCCAGGGCGGTTGTCACGACGTTTTCTGCCTTCACCACCAGGTAGAAAAACCAGGAGCTGAACGCGACATCGAGCGGTAGAAAGTAGGTGATGCCGATGATCAGCGGATGAAACGAAAGGGTGAAGAACCCGATTCCGTTCCAGGGTGGTGCCGTCATCAGCGGGTCGAGTCGAATCAACTGCCCTTTGAAGGCGAAGTCGGCGAGATCGGGGAAACTGGGCAGGATGCGATGCAGACCGCTGAAGCTACGAAATACGCAGGCAAAGATAAAAGCCGCCCAGAAGAGGCGACTGCCGAGCAGAGAGCGCGCCGAATCGGCGTTGGTCAGCTCGAGTGGGAGCGCCGTCAGCGGAAAGGAGAGCCGCTCCTGCTCGACCCAGTGGCGCCGCAGCATCGTGTTCAGACAGAGAAAGCCGAACAGCATCACCAGTATAAAGCCGCACCAGACGACGATTGGGACCGCCCAGCCCTGCAGATGTTCGAGCGTGAACAGCGTGTCGCCACCTTTATAGTAGGTATCGAGGACAGCTTTGTCGGGAACCCACCAGCGCGGGATTAGTGGTTGAAATTGTGACCATTTGTTCTCGGGTGTGGCGTAGTAATACGCCCCGCCCAGCGCTTGATTGAGAAACTGTATCTGCCCGAGCCCCGCCAGACCGACAGAGGTCGTCTGCATTACGTAGACCACGATAAGCTCGGCGCGCGTGAAGGTGAGTCGCGGCAGCCATCGCCTCAGCGCTTCATTGATGAGCACCATCAAAAAGAGCGTAAAAACCACGATCGCGATCAGAGATGCTTCGATCAGTTCCGAGCCGCCAGAGATGATTTCGGTCCGCATACTCCACCAGCAGAGTATCGGCACGGAAATCAACCCGGTCATAATCGCGCGTGCGCGCGGAAGTACCGCCTTTGCTGCAGGGACAGTAAGACCAGGATCGGAACCGGGTATGGCACCGGTAACAGGCATCGACTGCATGAGATTTCGCTATTTCCCGTTACTGTCAGAGCCGTGTTTTTGCTGTATTCGATCTACCATCGAGGACCTATGCGGCGTAGGCTGTCCTGCCGCATTCGTGCCGGTCGACGCTGCATCTGGCGCCGAAGCACTGTCCGATTTGCAGCCCGTCAGCAGGAGTGCGCTTGCCATAGCCACAGCAGCTACTGTTAGAAACGCCGATGTTGAAATCTTTTTGAGGATCATTGTATGCACTTGCTTTCTTGGTTTGCAAGCAAAAGTTACCGGCAGTATGTATCCTTTCCCCTCCTTACGAAGGAGGGGATTGGGTGTCGTTAGCA
>JBBQPY010000237.1:0-6211 GCA_038216735.1 Chthonomonadales bacterium | reverse complement strand
TGAAGGCAGGGGGAATAGTTGCAATATAGCTTCTGTGACACGGCAGCAGCGGTTCTCCAATCTGCTGCCTGTCGAAAAATGCGACGTTCTGTCAGAAGCTGTAAATCTGAATCCAACATCTCCTTCAGCAGAATACATGAGAAGGCCCCAAATTGAGGGGACCAATCTGGTTGACTTCCTGATGTGAAGAAGAGGCGGCAAGCAGCGCCCTACCCAGGCGCAGGAGATTCTACTTTCGCAGTCCGTAAGCGAGTAGGCATTGTGTTGAAATGCATTGGCCCTGGTTACATAGACACCAGTTCCCTACTTCAAAAAAGCGAAGTAGGGAACCAGACTGCAGCTCAATTTATTTCCTCGGTACTATTTCCCCAGTTCGAATTGAAGCTCGTCCACATAGCACCAGTACCAGTTTTCGCCAGGCTGAAACGATTTCATGACCGCATGCTGCGTGGCATGGAAATGCTTCGTCGCGTGCTTGTTCTTCGATGAATCGCAGCAGCCGACATGGCCGCAGCTTTCGCAAATGCGAAGATGAACCCAATCATCTCCCATCTTCAAGCACTCTTCGCAGCCATTCGCACTCGGCGTCACCTTATGTATCTGATCCAGATGCGTACACTGTTCTGCCATGTTTATCGCCCTCCTGAGCGTAGTAGGTCGCTAAATCGAACTGCCTGTCGGATCGAATTTCTCACCTCTATCTTTATCGCGCTGCGCCAGTCAGTTGATCCGTCAATGCTGACCCCGTTTGCCCGACCGCGTTTTCACTGGTTCCGAGCGCGTATTCAGGGAGTCGAATTTCGAATCTCGTTTCCCCTGGTCGGGAAACGACATTAATATCGCCATGATGCCGCTTGACGATAATGCGATAAGTGATGTCCATGCCGAGACCAGTGCCTTTTCCAACCTCTTTCGTTGTGAAAAACGGCTCGTAAATTCGGCTCTGAATTGCTGCCGGAATGCCGGGACCGTTGTCTGTAATCGTGACGATCACACTGTCGGCAATCGAATGCGTGCCGATCGTGATCCGCCGCTCGCCACTCTGTTCACTCAGCGCATCGATCGCGTTGTCGAGGATATTGGTCCATGCCTGATTGAGTTCGCTGCCATACGCACAGATGTTGGGCAGTTCCTTGCCATACTCGCGGACGATGGTCACATTGTTTTTGCGCAGCTTGAATGCAAGGATCGTCAGCGTGTTCTCAATACCGGAGTGAACATCGATCTCCTGAAGCGGCGCTTGATCCATGAAGGAGTACTCTTTGACTGCCTGAACGAGCGTCGAAATGCGCGTCGTGCTGCTTTCGACATCGTAAAGCAAGCCGTCGATTTCGAGCGTGACCGCGATCCAGGTCAGCGTGTCGCAGAGAGCTTCGGGGTCGATCGCCGAGGAGAGCGAATCGAGTTGTGCGGCATCGACACCGGCCGCAACGAAGGAAGGCGCGAGTTTCCAGCTGTCTGCAACTTCGTGGGCATCGAGCCATTCGATCAGCACCTCTTCCATATCGGACTGCTCGATGGGGCTGCGGGGCGGCAATGTCGTGCGACGCTCTTTGGCAGCTTTCAGGAAGCCACCGACCGTATCTCGATGCTCGACCGGACAGGAGCGGTTGGTCATCTTGAGTGCAAGCATTTTCTGTGTGGCAAAAGCCTCGCGCAGACCCGCCGCCGCATTTCGCGCCGCTGCCGCCGGGTTGTTCAGTTCGTGCGCCAGACCGGCAGCCAGTACGCCGAGCGATGCCAGTTTCTCGCGCTGCTGGGTGAGTATATCGACATCCTGCCGACGCTGTGCCAGCGCGGAAACGATCGTATCCATCATCGGCGCACAGATCGACAGCGCGTCGCTGAAGGACTGCTTCTCGATCCGAAGCAGCACGCTCGGCTCTGTCGTCACTCCGGTTGCGACATTCTTACCATTCGTCAGCAGCGATAGTTCACCGGTGAAATCGCCCTCACTGTGGATTGTGATTACGGTTTCTTCCGAGCCGACCCGCTTGGTGATTTTGATACCGCCCGTCAGGACAACGAAAAGGCTGTCCGAGGCGTCCCCCTCGGTGAAAACTGTCTCCCCTGAAGCGAATTCCTGTACCGTGCCATACGGCATTAGACCAGCGATCTGATCATGCGTCAACTTGGGATAGAGCGCATTATTCCGCGCCTCTTCATTAGTCTGGGTGCTGTTCGACAGAATAATAGAGCTATTCGCAGCCTCTGTAGAGATCTCTGCTCCAGAATCAGTCTGCCGTTCTAACGTGGTTGTTTCGTTCATTTCAGCTCACGCCTCCCTGCACTTCAGCCAGGTATTGATGGACGAACTGCACCGCTACCGAACCGGTCCCCGCGCCAGCCGCCACTCTTTTTGTAGAGCCGTGCCGAACATCGCCGGCCACAAAGATTCCAGGTACGCTCGATTCGAGCAAGTATGGATCGCGCTCCAATGGCCAGTTTGGCGGTCGTTTGCCGTCCAGCATCAGATCGGGACCGGCAAGTATATAGCCGAACTTATCGCGCAGTACCACATCGTTCAGCCACTCGGTGCAGGGCTCCGCGCCGATAAAGATGAATAGTGAGGTAGCAGGCTCGTCATGTTCTTCACCGGTTATCGTGTCGCGCAGTGTGACGGCTTCGAGGTTATTCTCACCATGCACAGCGGAGACTTCGCAGCAGCTCTGTACGACGATATTCGACGTTTTCTCGATCTGGTCGATGAGATACTGCGACATACTTCTGGACAGTGATTCTCCGCGCACGAGCATCGTCACTTTGGCTGCATACTCGGAGAAGTACATCGCTGCCTGACCTGCTGAGTTTGCGCCGCCGATGATGAAGACTTTCTCGTCCGTGCAGAGCTTTGCTTCCGTTCGCGATGCTCCATAGTAGACTCCTGCTCCGTTCAGTTTGTCGATGCCGGGAACGTTCATTTTGCGCCATGAGACGCCGGTCGCGAGCAGCAGTGCGAAGCAGCTCACCTCGCTGCCGTCGGAGAGGGTAAGAATGCGATATTGATCTTCGATACGGACGCGCACTGCCTCCTGCGGCGAAAGGATCTCGGCGTTGAATTTGCGCGCCTGATCGACTGCGCGGCGCGTCAGGTCGCGCCCTGATATACCCTGCGGAAAGCCGAGATAGTTCTCGATCATCGAAGATGTCCCAGCCTGACCGCCTGGCGCCTCTTTCTCGATCAATACCGTGGACAGACCTTCAGACGCGCCATACACGGCGGCTGCAAGCCCTGCCGGTCCGCCGCCTATAATCACCAGGTCATAGAAGGGCATCTCGGCGTGGGTTCGCAGTCCCACTTTTTCGGCGATCTGGCTGTTGGTCGGTTCGATCAGATAAGTGCTGTCCTCGAAAACGACAACGGGCAGCTGCTCAGGTTCCAGACCGAGCGATTCGATTAGCGAGCAGGCTTCTCCCTTCTCTTCGATGTCGAGCCAGCGAAACGGAACCAGATTGCGGGCAAGGAAGTCTTTTATGGCGTGTGAGACCGGCGACCAGCGATGCCCGACGATACGGATACCTTCGAACCGCGCACAGTAGCCCGACTGCCAGTCTCCGAGTAGATCGTCAAGAACAGGATAGAGATTTTCTTCGGCGGGATCCCAGGGCTTCGTGAGATAGTGGTCGATTTTGACGGTGTTGATCGCTTTGATAGCGACTTCCGTATCGGCATAGGCGGTGAGGAGAACGCGTTTCGCTTCCGGATACAACTTGCGCGCTTCCGTAAGGAACTCTACGCCGTCGATTCCTGGGATTCGCTGATCGACAAGAAAAAGTGCGACGGGGTCTTCGCGTAGTTTGAGCTGCTTAAGCGCCTCGAGGGCAGAGTCGCCGGAGTCGGCGCGCATGATTTTATAGTCGCGCCCATAGTGGCGGCGCAGGTCGCGTTCTACCGCGCTTAGCACATTCGCGTCGTCGTCTATCGTCCAGATCACAGGCTTTGCCATCGCGACGCTCCTTTTTAGAATGCCTCCAGAATAAGCTTTCTCAGTATCGTGTTCGTGAAGCATGTGTCGATGCAGTAACTACTTCCTGAAACGCGGGTGTGAAAGCAGGTATAGTAACGTAGCATCTGGCAGACTTTTTGTCAACCATAAGGGATCGAATTCTGGTCAAATGGACAGGGGATAGGAACAAATTGCAGACGCGCAAGTTCTAGCCTAAAGCTCCCATAGCGAACTGCGAAGCCAACCAGGGGACGGAAATAAAAAAATCAATGAGACACTCAAATAGACCCGGTTGGGTTGTGCGTTGGCAGAGTAGGACGGCTGCGTTTGGTTTACTCTGGACATTCGTTTTGTCACCAGCTGCGACTGCCGAAACCGCTCGCAGCGCGGACAGTTTCGTCGACAGCATCGGTGTGAATGTCAAATGGAAATATCCCGACACGCCCTATGGGTACGCCTACGAAAAAGTCAAGCAGAAACTGCTGGATTCGGGGATACGCCATGTTCGCGATTCTATTGGACCTCGCACGATCGATACCGGAAAGGCTGGTATCACAACCTGTATCGTCTGCGAACCGGATCAGGGATCGCCGGAGGCGATACGTGACAACGTAAAGACGATCAATGCTGGCGGAAAGTTTATAGATTTCATCGAAGGTCCGAATGAGCCAGATCTATTCTGGGTGTCCTACAATAAGAAATATAAGGGAAACGGATTCCTACAGGGCGTCATGGATTTTCAGAAGGATCTGTATAAAGCTTTCAAGAGCGATCCGGCAACCGCACAGATTCCTGTCATCGGTCCCTCGCTCGGCAAAACGTATGGATACGAAACTAAATCTCCCTATGGCAAAAAAACGCTGACCGACTACGTGGATTATGGTAACTTTCATCCCTACCCTGGCGGCAATCCCTTTACGATCCATTATAATTATGCGACGATCGACTGGTATATGATGTACGGAAATTTCCCTTCCGGCAATATCGACGAATCGCCGTACGCATTCGATGTCTATGCGCCGCCCTTCGCACCCAAACCGATGATCGCAACCGAAACAGGCTACTCCAATGATCTGTCGGGCGTGACCGAAACGGTGCATGCGAAGTATATGCCGCGCCTGTTCTGTGAGTATTTTCGACTGGGAATTGTCCGTACCTATAGCCATGAATTCGTCGATGAGTTTCCGGATAAAGAGAAGCAAAACCGTGAAGCGAACTTTGGTCTGCTGCGCCATGACCTGACAGCGAAACCCGCTTATACGGCTGTCAAGAACCTGATTGCTCTGCTGACAGAAAAGAACGTCACTAAAGACTTCAAGCCCGGTACGCTCGATTTTACGATGACCGTTACGCCGCAGCCCGGTTTCGATCGAGTGCAGAACGTTCATCACCTGCTGTTGCAAAAAAGCTCTGGCGAGTTCTACCTTCTGTTGTGGCACGAGATCGCCAACGAAGACACCTCCGTGATGCCGCACCGCCAAATTTCACCTCCCGATATGCTGGCTACCATCCAATTTGGTAAGGATTCCGTGCGGTCCGCAATTCTCTATCGTCCAAATGAAATATTGGCTAAGCCAACCGACGGTATGCCTGGAACGCAGGTTGTAATCAAAAACAATCAGGTCAGTCTGGCAATTCCAGACAGGGTAATCGTCCTTAAACTGCTGATGAAATGAGAGGACGCAAGCGCGGGTTCGTATCTGCAACCATAGCGGCGGATGGAGCGTAAATAGCACTGACGATTGTGTTTGCCGTTGACATCCCTGCGGAGTTGGGGTAACATAGTTTTCGTCGGTTCGAGAGCGTAGCTCAGTCGGTAGAGCAACGCCCTTTTAAGGCGTGGGTCGTGGGTCCGAGTCCCACCGCTCTCATTAAAAATACTCTTTTTTGTCTGTACATCGTTGCAGACAGAAAGGGGTATTTTTTAATGTCTGCCAGAGGCATCTCCTGGCATGAACACCTGCTCGACATCAGCCACTGAGAACATAGTAGTCGAACCTTGGGCGCTTATTCTCGTCTATACTTGTAACGACAAGCATCTTCGGCAGATGCCCGATACTACCATTGTACATACTTCGAGGATATATTCGGGTTACGAAAGAATAACTGTAGTTTAGCGTTTTTTGGTTAGAGGCGACGGCTGGTGCAAACTCGTATAGGATAGATGACTTCTCGCCAAAGGAGGCATCTGCCCTGAACTCGCTACAACCGTCGCCCGATTGGGAGGTTCTCCTTGCTCCCTTCCGATCCCTGTTTTCCAAGCC
>JBBQPY010000236.1:0-6377 GCA_038216735.1 Chthonomonadales bacterium | reverse complement strand
AAAGCGGGCGCAAAGAAGGCGTGAAAATCACAGAACGTGTCGTATAAAGAAGCAAACTCATTGGCATCCATAAGGCACCTCCTGAGCCGTAAAACAGCGTCAAGAGAGTGTATCACAAATTCGTCGTTGTAATACTAGTTGGTATCGTTGTCAAGAACGGAATTCTGCTGATCGATTATACACAGCAACTCCGGAGCAGAGGATTCAAGCGTGACGATGCGGTTCTGGCTGCCAGCCCGACACGACTCCGTCCGATTTTGATGACTTCGAGCGCAGCGATTCTAGGCATGGTACCGCTGGCACTCGGCATCGGTAAAGGTTCGGAGACACAGGCGCCCCTTGCGACCGCTGTCATCGGTGGTCTAACGACATCGACCGTGCTGACGCTGTTCGTGGTGCCCGTCGTCTACACTCTTTTCGACGATCTCGGGAATTTCTTCCACAAAAGGAAACAGGATAAGCATCGAAGCAGCCAACTGGATAAAACCGATTCGGCTGCTGACCGAACTGACAAGGAACAGCCCGTACCCGTGGCGGGTCAGTAGTACTTTGCGCCACTGAAACGGCTTTCGATCGGATGAGTACGAAATCAGAATGACCATTCTTCCTCCCTCATTCGTAGGGAGAGATGGTAAATACGTATCCCGTCAGCTTTTGCCGGATGGCTGATACAATGTCTCAATAGCTATAGATTAGAAAGGATTTTCCTGTTGCGTCTTCCGTCACTATGCATTGCGATTCTGCTCTCGTGTCAGGCTATCGGAGTTGTGTCTGCCCAGCAGCAGACTCCGCCCATACCGCCGCAGACCGTCGATACGCCCGTGCCACCCACGGTTACGCTGCCATCGCCACCCGCTCTGCCTTCCGATGTGCCCGACCGTCCGCTGACGGCGAATGAAGCGGCGCGCATCGCGCTGCGTCTGCAGCCCAACATCCTGATCGCCCGCGCGAATATTCTCGCTGCACAGGGACGGACACAGCAGGTGCGATCAGGACTGCTTCCCACAGTTAGTCTCAGCGGCAGCTACACCAGAGTGGAGAGTCTGTCAGGAACGGGGGGTACCGGTGTCGTCAACACTGGCGGCGGCAGTGGAACCGGAGTCGGCACGGGATCAACGGGAGGTGGTACCGGAACCGGTTCCAGCACCGGTACCGGCAGCGCCGGGGGTACCAGCGCTGGCGGCGGGAGCACTGGAGGAAGCACAGGCGGCACCACGGGCGGTACGGGAAGTGGAGGCATCGGAAACGGCGGCACCGGTTCTGGCAGTACTGGTGGAACCGGAAACGGAGGCAGCACAGGTTCGGGGAGCACCGGAGGGAACGGTTCCACGGGTCCGACTACGGTGACACAATTAGGAGCTTCCAACGGGCTGCAGACAAATGGTTTCCTTGCCTCAGCGGCCGTCCGGCAATTGATATTCGACTTCAACCATACTCGGGACTTAGTGCGTCAATCGGCAGCACTGGAGCGCGTTGCAAACCAGAACTTGACACGCACTCAGTACGATCTCGTCCTGCAGGTCAAACAGGCATTTTATTTTTACAATCAAACTTCGCGACTCGTAACGGTAAATGAGCAGAACGTGGCAAACCGGCAGTCTCAGTTAGCGCTCGCGCAGGCACGGCTCAAAGTAGGATTGGGTCAGCCTGCGGATGTTGCTACGGCGCAGACAGCGGTTTCGGAAGCCATCGCGGCGCTGACGATTGCTCGTGCGAATGCAGAACTCGCTCGGATCGACCTTGCCCTGTATATGGGAATCGATCCGCGAATACCCCTGCGAACCACCGTAACGGACGAAGCTGATTTCCCTTCGAATGATGTCAATGGATTAGTGACGACAGCGCTCAGGCAGCGTCCTGAGATACTGGCTGCCCAGGCGACGATTCAGGCAAACCAGAGCGGGCTGAGTGCGGCGCGCTCGACCAACGCACCAGTCGTTTCTGGTTCACTTGGCGCCACGAGTCGCGGCGATCAGTTTCTTCCGCAGAACGATTCGTTCAGTGTCGGACTCTCTATCGCGTTCAGTCCTTATGACGGCGGGCTGACAGCGGGGCGAGTGAAGGAGGCGCGGGCGAACTTAACCTCGGCACGTGCGCAGCTTCTCGCCACTCAGCAGGGCGTCACGTCCGATGTCGCGCAGTCTTATATCAGTCTGCGAACGGCAGAGCAGCGCGTTAATACCGCGAACAATGAGGTCACAAATGCGACGGAGGGAGTGCGAATTGCGGAAGGGCGCTATCGAACAGGTCTGGGACTTTTTCAGGACATTATCACCGCTCAGGCACAGTTGCTGACGGCGCAAACAGATCTCGTCAACGCGCAGGGAGCGGTCAATGCCGCACGCGCGGCAATCAATAGAGCCGTCGGCAATTCCCTCCCCGCCCGCTGAACATGATATAGGAGCACGAAGACTATGTGGGTAAAAATCGAGGAAGGTTATTACAATACCGACCATATTTTGAGCATCGAGCGCAAGGAGGATGCTGGCGTCTACTATATGATTCGCTTTGCCGATGGCAAGGAGACCGGTTTCAATGAAGATCAGGTCAAGGGGCTTGTGGAAGCGTTAGACAAGTCAATTGGACAGGGCACAAATGCAAAAGATGGGTTTGCTTCTCCGTCTGCTGAAACGAACCGCCCCTAGAAAGCAAGTGATCAGGAACAGGGCTGAAGCCCCTGTCTGGAGCAGCCATTCCGCCATATCACATCAAGGCGTGGGCGGACATGCCTGCTTCTCGTTCCCGTCTCCAGACCTGGCACATAGCAATCAAGTACTTTCGAAGTCCGGCAGAATCTACTCCCTCGGGTGTCGTCATGCTTCAGGCTTCAGGGACGGCAGCGATAAGAGAAGCATTCGCAATTGCCCCTTTCCAGCCATCGTCGTCAACTCCATTGTCTTCGATGCACCACCACGCAGACAGAACTGCCTGCGCAACACCCCACCCTCGCACACGCGCACGATCGATCGCCAATTCCTCGGATAGTTGATGAATGCGGTGTGCTGTGGTGCGCTCTGGACTGCTGAAGGTAACTCGATCCTGCCACAGGTTACGCAGCATAGCCCCGACCTCATAAGCAGGTTCGCCGATAACACCTTTGGGATCGATCGCCAGCCAGGGCTGCCGTTGCGCTGACAGGATATTGTCGTGATGCAGATCGCCGTGCAGTAGTACGGGCGCGGACGCTGAACTATGCAGTTCTCTGAAAAGAGTTTCCGCCTCCTCTACGAGCGCGACAGGCAGCGGCCCGACGCCCCCATCGAATCGCTTTCGCAGCTTCTGCAATCCCCCTGCCCATTCGACGGTAGTGGGGAAATTATGTTCCGGTGGTACGGAACGCCAGAGCCCGCGCATCACGGACGCTGCAATAGAAGTCGCCTTTGCATCGTTTTCTTCCTCTGCGAGCGTGGTGAGCGTTGTTCCGGGGAGCAGACGTTCCAGCAGCAGCGCCCCCGTCTCAGTCTCGACCTCGAGCAGGCGCACACAGTTCCTGCCGTCGTAACAACGCAGCGCGGCAATCTCCGTATACATTTCGTTATTTGGAACGACCAGCTTCAAAACTGCCTGGGTTCCATCCGCACACACGGCGGGTGTGACATAGTTGTACGACAGGTTCGGAAACGCAGGCAGCAGCGTAAGCGACCACCGTTGCGCGTAGTCGGCAAGCAGTTGAGCGGACACTGGCGCCATGAAACCTCTCGTCAGGCAAAGAGAGCCTGCATCGCCTCCTCGCGGGCGGATTTGTACTGCTCATTGTAGAGGTTCTGGTAGACCCCCGGGCGACCCACCAGCTCTGTGTGCGTACCGATATCGACGATGCGTCCGCCGTCCATCACCACGATACGATCCGCATTCATAATCGTTGACAGCCGATGCGCGATCACAAAACAGGTGCGTCCCTGCATCAGCCGCTCCAGCGCCGCCTGTACATTCGCCTCGGTTTTACTGTCGAGCGCTGAGGTTGAATCGTCGAGTATGAGGATTTTTGGATCGGTCAGTGTCGCGCGCGCGATGCTCATGCGCTGCTTCTGCCCGACCGAAAGCTTGATGCCATCCTCACCGATCTTCGTGTCGTACCCCTGCGGTAGGTTCAGAATAAATTCGTGCATATCGGCGTTTTTCGCCGCCTGAATGATCTGGAAATCCGTCGCGTCGTGGAAGCCGTAGCGGATATTTTCGCGCAGTGTCACTGAGAACAGCAGGCTCTCCTGACTGACGATTCCGATCTGGCGCCGCACAGACTCCAGCCGCACTTGCCGCAGGTCGATGCCGTCGATCGTCACCTTACCCCCGTCCACATCGTAGAACCGCGCGATAAGGTTTACCAGTGACGTTTTGCCTGCGCCCGAGGGACCGACAACCGCGATTATCTCGCCTGGAGCTACACTCAAATTGATGTCATGCAGCACCGGATGATCTGAATCGTAGCCAAATTCGACGCTCTCGAACGTGACAGCGCCTGCCATACTCTTCAGCGATACCGCATTGGCAGCGTCCTCGATCTCAGGGCGTGTATCGAGAGTCTCGAAGACACGCTCCATTGCCGCACCCGTCCACTGCACCGAAACGTTGAAATCGACGATGCGCACGGCGGGATCATAGAGCAGCGCGATCCAGCCGCTGAAGGCGATCAGCTCACCAATATGCATTTGCCGTCGCAGAATCAGCGTTCCTCCAAACCAGAGCACAAGGCCGGTACCCACCGCTCGAATTATCTGCGCGATCGCGCCGAGTTTGCGGTTGAGCTTCATCTGTTTCATGCCGATGTCGAAATTGTCCTTGACCGTCTGCATGAAAACCTCGGTTTCATGGTCTTCGCGGACAAACGCTTTCACGACAGAAATCCCCGTCAGCTTCTCCTGCAGCGCCCCCAGCATCGCATCCCATTTATCCCGCAGCTGCTCACTGAGCGGACGGATATGCCGGATGAACAGCTTGTAGTTGACCACATAGAGCGGAATAATGGTGACCGTAACGAGCGCGAGCCGCCACTCGGTATGGAACAGCACGAACAACAGAGCCACGACGCTGAATAGATCAGCGATGAAGGTTACGAATCCACCCGAAATCATCTGCTGGATGAAGTCGATGTCGCCCATCAGCCGCGCCATGATTTTGCCCGTCTGCCGGGTATCGTAGTAGGAGAGCGAGAGGCGATTTAGATGGCGATAGGACTGGAAGCGCAGGTCGAAGACGATGCGCTGGCCGAGCCAGTTGATAATATAATTGAGTCCGAAGGAGACCATTCCGCGCACAAAATACAGCCCGATGAACATCCAGAAGACGAGATTCAGGGCATGATAGTCTTTATGCGGAAGGGCATAATCGAGCGTGTAACTGACGATTCTCGGAATCGCAACTGGCGTCAGAGTCGTGCCGAAAAGCAGCAGTACCGCAAAAAAGACACGCTTGCGGTACGGTTTCAGATAGCCCAATAGACGTCGGAATTGACCCATGAAAGCTCCTCACAGAACTGCAATTCAATTCCTACAATGCAGCAATTCTCAAAACCCGATCGTAACACCGAACAAAAAGTACCTCAGTCGTGCTGCGCCCATCGTTAGATTGAAGGGCACGCCGCGACTGCCATGCCCGACTTTCGTCGAGTACTGGAAACCCGTATTCACCGAATATCGATCTGCTTCCACCCAGGCGCGCAAGGGATGCAAGAACTGGTAGCTGATTGAGCCAAAGCCTTTTCCGTACCGTCGATTGCCGGTGCCGAGGCTCAGATACAGGGGCTTGCCTTTCAGGGGCAACTCGTAGGTTGCGACGCCGAAATACGTGAAAGATGAAATCATTTTATAGTTCTGGTTGTAGGATTTCGCGCTGTCGAACAGATCGAGTATGCCGCCCGAAACCCGCAGTCCGCGCACGATCGGCCGAACATACTCCGCCTGCACATTGAATAGTTGTAGAGTTTGCACGTCTACGACATTATCGGTGACCGCAAAATTGAACTTCCCGAACGAGTCCCCGTATGTCGCGAATGCGCCCCAGTTGCCTTCCGCCGAGCTGAATATCGGGCGGCCGCTGAAACTGTGCTGTCCGCCACCAAGCACGAAATGGCGATGCCCGAGAGTATATGCTACCGGTGTCGTGTAAGCGACGGGACCGGTCAAGGAATAGTTACCTTCCCCATCGAGCCCATAGCCTGAGCCACCTGTACCGTTGAGCACCCGCAACTGATGGTAGGAGTAGAATCCCGCAGTCGGCTCTATGACCTGCGCTCCGACGCTATTTCCTGCCTGGACGATAAAGAATCCAATCAGAACTGTAATCGTTCGGAAGAAATGTTTACAGAACGCATTCTCGCCCACAAACGCGGGATCAGCAACTCCCGCCGCCTTCTTATAAATCAATACATGCTCCTTGAA
>JBBQPY010000235.1:0-6392 GCA_038216735.1 Chthonomonadales bacterium | reverse complement strand
ATGAAACCGCGAATGCGGCTATGATCGGGAATCGCAATATCGATCACGGCAACAGCATTGTTGTCGGCGGCGGCGACATAGAGCGTTTTGTCATCGGGCGAAATCGAAAGAGCATCGGGGGTAGCGCCAGCGGGTGAGCGCGGCGTCAGCGTAACCGCAAGACGTTCCTTCGTCATCCCGCTCACAGGATCGATCGACAGCACCGAGTCGCTGTTGCCACAGGAGACGAAAAGCCGACCATCGGGCGCAAAAATCAGATCGTTTGGATGTGCTTCGACCGGAATCGTGTGCGCAACCGACAGGTCTGCCGTATTCAGCACCGCGACGCTTTTGAGCGCGATCTGTGTCGCGAAGAGCTGCTTGCCGTCAGGCGAGAGGCGCAGGCAGTAGGGATGCGCATTCGTTTCGAGTTTCCGCTGCATCGTCACTAAGCCATCGGGAAGGCTCATGGCGAAAATAGTATCGCTCGCGAGGTTGGCTACATACAGAGTCTTGCCGTCCGCCGAAAGCGCGAGACCTGAAACATACGCCTGACCCTGGGTTTTATCGAACGGTATGCGTTTCTTTTTGTCCGACTCTTCGGGCGGATTGGCGGCGATGCCAGGAAGGGGAAATGCTGCACCGGCGACGAAACTGTCATCGGACTGTTTCGTGAAGACGTGAACGCGGGGTCCGCCCCCACCAGAAACGTAGATCGTCGCGCCGTCCAAACCCCAGGCGACGCCGTTCCAGGCGCGGTCGAGCGGCAGCGACTGTCGGACTTTACCAGTGCGCACGTCGACGAGCAGCAGATGGTGCGCGTTGTAGCCGACATTGGTCAGCGCGAGCGTAGCTTTATCTGGCGAGAGGGCGCAGCCAAGCAGCATATCGCCAACGCGCTCATGCGTTCCGGCAGGCGACAGTTTCCAGCCGTTGTGCAGGCGGGACGTTTTCGCGATCGGCGTCGTGTCGGTCGAGGCGTCTTTTTTTAGCAAGTCCTGTGCAGCTCGGGCGGTGTCAGAGAGCGCCAGCAGGCTACAGCAAAGCAAAATGCGTCTTGCACCACTTTGAGTAATCCATTGGTTCATCGAGAATATTTCCTCCGAAAATAGTGTACCCCTCATTTCCACCGCTGGCAGGAATGAGGGGCAAGGAAAAGCACTCCCCCTCTCCCTGATGAGGTACGAATGGTAGGGAGATGAGGTCGGCGGTGAGGGCTCACCTGGCAAATCTACTTGTTTTTGCCTTCGTCAGCGGCTTGCATCTTTTCGTGCTGCTGTTTCTGCTCCTCTGGCTTAGGCTCTTCGGAGCCGCAGCCAGTGAGGAATACAGAGAACAAACAGAGAGTTGCAAGGCAGAGAGAGATTTTCTTCATGTTTTCCCGATCTACTTGTGGCCCGCTTTGTAGGGGTCCCAAATGCTTTTCTCGTTGGTGTCGATATAGTCGTAGGTCAATTTCTCCATCGTCAAGACTTTGGCATGGCCGTCTGCCCACACGACATTAACCATATTGTTATGCCGAGTTCCCTGCATCTCGACACATTTTTTCATACCTGCTGCTGATGTAACATCGGTAGAGCCACACCCGGCACCATTATCTGTCCACTGATCTGTGTAGCCGTCTGCCGCCCAGTCGTAGCCCTGGGAATCGCCATTCAGCTGAAGGGTAGCAACAATTGCGCCGTTGCGATCACGTGGAGACGGCAGAGAGTGATAGTAGTCTTCGTCATGGATCAGCAGCGTATACGCAGGTTCGACCAGCGCAGCCTCATTCATTCCCTTCGTCGCGGAATTTGTATTATTCATGAAGCTGTTCATACCGTAAGAGTTGGTGCCTCCGTACAGACCTTCGGTAGCGGACACCTGATTGACATGACCGTTCTTGGCGCTCGGGCATACGAAGAAACCATAGTTTTTCGTGTAGGGCTCGATGATCTGGTTCCAGAAGTGGTGATGAGGATAGCATTCTGCCAGACACCCTGGAAAATTGGCTGCACCATCATTTACATTCGCATCATACGTGCGGTAGGGAAAGTACTGCCCCTCATAATCCTGTAGATACATTTGGATTGCGAGACCCATCTGCTTGGTGTTAGAGAGGCAGGAGGTCTGGCGGGCTTTGGCGCGCGCCTGGGCAAAGACAGGGAAGAGAATTGCCGCGAGAATGGCGATGATTGCGATCACGACGAGCAGTTCGATCAATGTGAACGCGGAACGGGAGCGGGTAAGAAGCATTCGAGTAACCTCCATAAAATAGGCGAACAGTGCAAAACTGAAAACCGGAGAACAGAATTCCTTCACACGTTTTGCAGTCTACAATCCTTTTGTTATGAAATGATTAAGCGGGGATTAACTTTCGATTAAGCTTTACAGTTCTCAATTGGTTTGCTCTAAGCATCGGGCATAATAGAGGAGTTGCTTCCCGCAGCGTCGAAACGAATTGGTGAGCATGCCCTCATCCTTCTCCCTACCATTCGTACCTCATCAGGGAGAAGGGAGGCAGTGAATAGAATATTGTTGGTCGCTATATCCTGGCGGGAGCAGACAATTCCAACAGTACTGTATTTGACCTTCTCCCTAAGGAGCCTGCGACTGACAGGGAGTAGGGTTGGGATGAGGGCTGTCGGCGATGTAATCCGTACCATTTTTCGTTTGGCGAAATTCGTTTGACGCAAGGAGACACAAATCATGAAAGCACAAGTCGAAGGTATGCGACCCGGCGAGCCGGTAATTCTGGACGATGAAGGCAGACGTATCGCGCTCGTCCTGCGCCTCGTGCCGGAAACGCCCGATGAGGTGGCGGAGCTGAAACGCTTCTGCCGCCTGACCGATGCCTTCACGTTCGTGATCGACGAAGAGTATCGTATCAATCAGGCCCACATTGCGCCGGTCTACGGCGAACGCACCTTCGCGATCACTCCGCGCAACGTTTACGAAGAGAGCCGCTGACAACCAAACGCCCGCCATAATCACCCGTAACGAAGGATACTGCCGATGACGCTTCCTGCCTTTTCCTCACATCTCGACACATTTTGTCCAGGAGTTGAAAACCCCAGTCTGGATGACCAGCGGCCAGTCGTCCTACGGGCGAAAATGCCTGCCATCGAGACTTGCGCATCCGCAGGACGTTTGGCGGAACGCCACAGAGACGGTGGTTTTCAACCACTCGTCACCTACAGACGATTTCTGCTTACGCAAAAGTGGCGTCCTTCGCTAAAGCCTGTGGCGCTATCCGCGATCGCCCTTACGATGGCGACTGTCCTGCCCGCGCAGCAGACGCCCTATCTGCACGCGCCTTCGGTGACCACGTACGCAAAGCATGATCCTGCGGGCACAACGATCCTGCCGACCGGACGTTTGCTCAAGCCCATCGGGCGACACACTCCACTCGCCACATGGCCGCACGGACTGGTACTCAGTCCGGACGGCAGCACCGTTTTTGTGGCGAGCGAAGGCGTTGGGCAGTTCATCACTGACTGGCGCAGCGAAAAGCCCGTCGTCACGACCTTCTTTCCGACCGATAGCGGCACGAAGAAACGCCGCACTAACGCGGGCGGCGCGGCGTTCTCTCTGGATGGCAGGACACTCTACTGGAGCAGCGGAGAGTCCGGCGAAATCTACTATGTCGATGTCGCCACACAGAAAATCGCGGACGTCGTCTCGCTCGATGTCGAGATCGGCGGACGCAAGTTTACAGACAGCTATGCGATGGACGTCAAGGCGAGCGAGGATGGCAAAACCCTCTATTGCGCTGATGTGACCAATTTCCGCGTGGCAACGATCGATGCCGAGAGCCGTAAAGTGGTCGGCTCTGTGCAGGTCGGACGCTATCCCTACGCTCTAGCGGTCGTTGGGGATAAAGTCTTCGCGGCCAACATCGGAATGTTCGAGTATAGCGCGATACCTGCGCCGACAATTGCAGAAAAATCGGCAGCAACTGCCGACCCGAATGTCAAGACAGCGGCAGGCAAAGCGCAGGAGACGATCGACAAACGCGGACTGACCTTTCCTGCCTTCGGCTTTCCGAGCGCTGAGGCGCGGGACGGAGTCGAGGTCGAGGGGCGGAGAGTGCCTGGTCTCGGCGATCCGAACACACTGGAGTCGTTCTCCGTATGGGGAATAAATGCCGCCGATCCCGCGCAGCCCTCCGTAATCAGCCGTACCAAAACAGGTTTGCTCGTCGGCGCGCCCTCCGATAAAGGCAAAACCGTCGGTGGCAGCGCGCCCAACTTCCTTGCCGCGCACGGCAGCGATCTCTATGTCTCGAACGGCAACAACGACACGATCGAGCGCATCGACCTCAATTCCGGCAAAATTACGATGAAGACACGCATTTTGCCTTCGCCGCTCATAGCCAAGCTGCGCGGTGTCGGGCCGTCCGGAATCGCGATCACGAAAGATGGCAGCCGACTCTATGTCGCCGAATCGGGCATCAATGCGATAGGTGTGCTGGACACGAAAACCGGCAGGATGCTCGGACATATTCCCACCGCGTGGTACCCCTACCGTGTCCTGCTCGCTGACAACGATACGAAACTGCTCTGTATCTGCTTCCGCGGTTTCGGAAACGGACCCAATGCGGGCAAGAATATTCCTGTCAGCCAGTTCCTCGGTCTGCGCGGAACGCTCGCGACCCTCGACACGCCGACCGACACTCAATTGAAGCAGATGACCGCCGACACGCTCACGTACAACGGCATCATCGATAAGAGTGCGGATCGCGCCGAACTCGCCTCGCCGGTGATCCCGACATCTCCTGGAAAAGCCTCCGAGCAGATCAAATACGTCGTTTTCATCACCAAAGAGAACCATACCTACGACACGATTTTCGACCATATCCGCGGCGCGAATGACGACCCGTCTCTGCTTCGCTGGGGTCTGCACCAGAAAATCGCTGCCCCCAATGAGCCGACACTGGCTGACGTGCCCGTGATGACGAATCACAACGCGCTCGCGCGCCAATTCACCGTCAGCGACAATTTCTATATGGAGCCGGAAGCGTCGGGAGTCGGGCATCGCTGGCTCGTCGGAGTACAGCCCGACAACTTCTGCCAGATGACCTACACGCTCGGCTGGAACTTCAAAGCGAACAGCACAGCGCCCGGCCGGCGCGCATCGTTCGGCTCTAACGGCAGCATCACCCCGGAGGACTATCCGGAGGCGGGAGCGATGTGGGAGCATCTGGCGCGAGCGGGCATTCCATTCCGCAACTACGGCGAGGGCTTCGAGTTCGCAGGGGTGCAGGAAGATGCCGACGAAGCGAAGACCGGCGCGCGCGAGACAGTCAATATCCCGATGTCGAAAGTGCTGTTCGACAACACCTGCCGTGAGTTTCCGATCTTCAATACGAACATTCCCGACCAGTACCGCGCCTTCTGGTTCCAGAAGGATTTTACAAAGCTATTCTTAAAAGGAGACGCGAACGGGGGAAGTCAGGTACAAAATGTCGGGCTGAACGCCGGGCTCAAAGCGAGCGTCAACTCGAAAATTCCGATGCCGCGCTTCATCAACATCTGTATCTGCAACGATCACGGTGATGGGTTAAAACCGAATCAGGGCTATCCTTACACGGCGTCCTGGATGGCGGACAACGATCTTGCGCTCGGACGAATCGTCGAATTCCTCTCGCATACGCCCTACTGGAAGAACATGGCGATTTTCGTCACGCAGGACGATTCGGGTGGCGAGCCGGATCATATCGATGCGCAGCGGAGTGTGCTTCTCGCGATCAGTCCATGGGTCAAGCACAAAAACGTCTCGCATCGGCACACCACAATCGTCAGTATGCATCGTACTCTCTACGAAATATTGGGTCTGCCACCGCTGAATATGTTCGACGCGCTCGCCAATGATTTCTCAGACTGCTTCACGACGACGCCAGACTTCACGCCTTACACTTGCCGTGGCGTCGATCCCCGCGTCTTCGATCCTGAACGAGCAAAGAATGCAAAGGATCCCAACTATAAGGATGCCCGCAAACTGCCGTCTGTAAGGCGCGACGATCCCGATGAAGAAGACAAAATCCTTAACGGCGGTAAGTGATACGGGCTCACAAGTCTGGCAGCACACTCCGATTCAGCCCTCATCCCAACCCTTCTCCATGCCTTTCGTACCTCACTAGGGAGAAGGGCACAGACGACACTGCTAGAATTATCTGTGCCTGTGCTATAAATTCGGCTTTTGCTTACCAGAAGCGCCCGCAGCGAAAGAACTAATTTGCCTGGTCAAAATCGCGTTCGTCATTCCGTCTAAAGTAATGCCCCTGGTTCCATTCCGGAACCAGGGGCACCTGCCTGCGCTATTTTGCACGCTGTTTAATGCGCTGCGTTTTCCTGTTGAATTTGGTACGCTACCGTCCGACCTTCTGCCTGTACCTCCGGCTGAGCGCTTACCTCGCTCCGGATTGGTGCTTC
>JBBQPY010000234.1:0-6439 GCA_038216735.1 Chthonomonadales bacterium | reverse complement strand
CTATCAGCAAAGCGTGTGAGGCTTACAAGCGCGACAAGAATATTCAGCCGACCTTTGACCCACACGGTGCAATGATTTACGATGAGCGGATTATGAATATCAGGGATGCGGGACACGTTTCGCTCCTTAGCATCAGCGGTCAAGCGCGTTCGCAAGAACGTGAAGGAGCATCGGCGGCAACTCCAGCGCAAACAGACCCACTCTGCCAAGAAGCGTCTGCGTAAGGTTTCCTGTTGATGCGCGGATTCACGACGGTTCGCGATACCGGCGGCGGCGATTGGGGAATGAAGCAGGCTTCCGAGACCGGACTGGTCGAGGGACCCCGGCTCTTTATCGCCGGCCAGTCGATCACCCAGACCGGCGGGCATGGCGATTTTCGACGCCGCACCCAGGACGAGGTCGGATGTCCCTGCTGCTCCGCCCTGAGTTATATGGCGCGTATCGTCGAGGGGGTTCTGGAGATGCTCAAAGCGGTGCGCGATGAGCTGCGGAAAGGGGCAGATCATATCAAGCTGATGGTCTCCGGCGGAGTGGCCTCGCCGCACGACCCTCTGGAGAGCCTGCAGTTTCGAATCGATGAGATCGAGGCGGCCTGTCAGGAGGCGAACAACTGGGGACGCTATGTCTGCGCCCATGCCTACAGCGCCGAGGCGATTCGCCGTGCCGTTGCCGCAGGTGTGCGGACCATCGAACATGGCAACTTTCTGGACGAGGCCGCCGCCACGCTGATGGCGCAGCGGAAAGCGTTTCTGGTTCCCACCCTGGTGACCTACGACGCTATGTACCGACGCGGTCGCGAGTTCGGCCTTACGGAGACAAATCTCCGCAAGAACGACGAAGTGCGTCAGGCCGGACTACGCTCTCTCGAAATCGCGCGTAGCGCCGGGGTGGAGATCGGTTTCGGCAGCGATCTCCTCGGCCAACTTCAGGTTGATCAGAGTCGGGAGTTCCTGATCCGTCAGGAAGGGCCGGAGACGCCCCTCGACATTCTGCGTGCTGCCACGCTCACCAATGCCAGGATCTTACAACGCGCGGGCATCCCCGGCAAAGAGGTGCTGGATGCGCTCGGCGAACTGGTTCCCGGCACCTGCGCCGACCTCATCGTCGTCGATGGCGATCCTCTCCAAAATCTGGACCTCCTTCAAAACCAGGGCGCACACATCCCCGCGATCATGAAAAACGGGCGATTTTACAAAAATCTTCTGTGAGGCCTTCCTCATCCATTAGGCATGCGCAAATATCAAACGCGGAAGTAGGACAAGGGGAGCGATAAGTCGAACTAACAGACACTCGACGGAGAAATCACCGAGCGGACAAATCTTACCATTCAGGGAGTTACTCATGATGACAGCAGAAGAGACCAAGCAGTTTATGCAGCATTTCATCGAAGAGACGATCAACAAGAAAAATCTCGATGTCCTCGACACCCTCGTTGCCGAAGACTTTGTCGAGCATGTTCCGTTTCCAGGCCAGGGGCCGGGTCGGGAGGGCTTACGGCAAGCGTTCGTTACCCTCCTGGCCGGCTTCCCGGATATGCGTTGGACGGTAGAGGAGCAGATCGCCGAAGGAGAGAAGGTCGTCACCCGCTTTACGATGTCGGGAACCCACCAGGGAGTGTTTCTGGGGATGGCTCCGACAGGGAACTCTATCCACGTCTGGGGCATCGTCATCGACGTGGTGCGGGAGGAGAAGTTTGCCGAAAGTCGGATCATCATGGACATGATGGGTCTTATGCAGCAACTGGGAGTGTTTCCGCCTCCCGCCGCCAAGGCGTAAGCGAGGCGCGCAAACTCCTTCCCACCCGCGATCCCACCACCAAATAAAGGATCTCGACATGCCCTTACAAAATTGATCGCGACACAAGAGTGACGCTGCTCGTCATGGTGTTATGTGCGATCACGACGCTTGGGATAGTATATGACCGCATGACCTATCGGCCCCCTCCAGGACCCGTTGTAGATGCCGATTATCACTCATAAGACCTTCGAAGTTGGGTGCCGAATGGCATTCGAGTGAGCGTAAAATATACGACTGCTCGTTGTACTTCGAAAGAAATTACTTCGTGCATGGTAGCGATATAGGGGTATTGGCCGTCTGTGGCGACCAGTGATCAAAACCGGACGGAACATGTGAATGTTCCGTGCATGCAGCCATCAGGCAGCACGAAACTTTCTTTCGATGTACGACGATGGATGCGGGTCGTCAGGTGAACAGGGATGTCACGCACAACACTCAACTGCTTACCCGCCATCGGTGTGTTTTTGGCGGTCGTCTTCCTGGTACTTGCAGCCTCAAGATATCCCGGAGGGTACCACTGGAACCACCAATTTATCTCGACGCTCTTTTGGCCCCTAACTCCAAGCGGCGATCCGAATCCTGCCCGCCCCCTCGCGGTTGTCGGCGTGATTTTCTTTTGTCTCGGCATGGCCCTTCTCTTCCAACTTATGTCGAGCAAGGCGAACACCACTTTTCACAAGAAGACCATCCAGATTGGGGGGATGGGATCGATGGTTTACGGATTGATCGCGGTGACACCAATGCACAATCTCATGGTCACCATCTCTTTGGTCTTCTTTCTGGCAGCGATGTTTGCCGTTTTGCACCTGCTCTCTCTTCAGCGTAACCTCCGACTGCTTTTACCTGGGGTTCTGTGCCTCGTGGTTCTGCTCACTACCGCGGTGATGTACTATGGCAACCTGCGTTTCGCATTCCAGCCTGTAGCACAGAAAGCGGCTTTCGTCCTCTGCACCGGGTGGCTCTTCACAGTTCAGTTCGCAAACCGCAGCCTGAAATCGGAACAAAAGGATCGCGCCTAACTGCATGCGTCTGCAAGGCCATCCTCGATGCCGGGTTCACCGACTTTCTGGCGCATGAGTTCCTCCCTACACGCGATCCGATGACCTCGCAGCCCCAAAGCGTCCAGATTTGTGACGTTTGAGAGATCACAATCCCGTCCAACCTGCAGTATAGTGAAGCTAGAAGACAAACTCGGGAGGTCTAGTTATGCCCCATCCTCGTTACAGCAGTGCGGAGATTACCCGTCGTGGTAAGGAACTCTACGACCAGCGCATCCGCACATTGGTCGATACCAAAGACAATCTGGGTAAGATTGTCTCTATCGATATTGAAACGGGTGATTATGAAATCGGCGAGGATCTGATTTCAACAGGCGACCGTCTATTCGCCCGGCATCCTGGGGCGGCGCTCTATGGAGCACGAATCGGCTACAACGCCGTCTATGCCGTCGGCGGCTCCCTGGTGCGGACGGAGCGATGATCACCGGAACTGTCCTTGATTCACGCATTTTGGTCGGTGTGACCTTCCGGTTACCCGCTCAACCGGATTTCGTTATCGAATGTGTTCTTGATACCGGTTTTGAAGGCGCACTGGCGTTGCCCGAGGAGGCGGTAGCCGCCCTCGGGCTCTTCTTCTACCAGGGAATCTATGCGAACCTCGCTGACAACAGTGATGTCAGCGTGGATGCGTATCGGGCCACAATTGTCTGGAAAGAACAGGAACTGAATGTAGCTGTTTTGGCAATGGGACGCCGGCCACTGCTCGGCACCGCATTGCTGGTTGGAAAGGAACTTGTTGCCCAATTTGTAGACGACGGCTTGGTAACCATCGATGAGTTGTAATCTTTCGCCAAACTCGGTGCAGGCTGAACACGTCTAAACAGAGAGGTTCGCTATACCCTATGAGAAAACGCGACAGCACGAATGATGCGAAAATGAGCAACCATAAGACTGGTGGAGGCGCAGCAACTAGCGCAGGAATCAACTATCAGGCTCGGGTCACGGCCTGGTTCGCAATCGGCATCCTGGCAGAACAAGAGTTTGCTCTGCCGGACTACCTACCAGCAACCGCTACCATTACGGCACACAAAGATGTGCTTAGGCAATTCCCAAGAATTACCGCTCCACATTCGGGCCACTTCTGACCCCAGCCGAGGCAGAATTGTGGAGCAATAATAGTTTGGCGGCTCCTTAGTGTGCTCCACAGCCATGTTGACTCTGCGTGGCAAAGAGCGTGTGGTCAAACTCCGTCCAAATTTGAGTTGAAGGCATTCCTTTCTCTCCTGCGAATTCAGGTATTAGACGTGGATGCGGGACGCGAGGGAGAGCGCGCGGCGCAGGCTTTGCTAAGGAGTTCCGTCCTGAACGACCCGTCTCAAGCAGAAGCCGCCTGGGATATTCTCCTAAGCGCATGCATTGAGTTCGCGACGACCCGTACTGGAGCGACTCGGATCCAATTACAGGCCCTCCTTATCGCACATGGTATAGCGTTGAAGGTACCCCGGAGTTATCGAGGCGACATAGAGCGCCTCCGCGAATACTCTCGCCACACCCTGGATGCGCGTCTGCCGCACCATCGTCCGAGCATCGCTTAGCCCAGAGAACGTGACTACCCTCGCACAGCGCAGACGAGATGAATATCGTCCGGTTCGAGAGCAAACAACTCCCCGTCTGGTGGACAGGCAAGAACACACCCGCGTCGAAAGTAGAAGTTCACTGTGTTTTCCGTTGGGGTTGCGGAGACGTAGAGGAAATCTGCTCCCCGCTTGCCTGCTATTGTCTTTGCCTCCTCGAAAATTTGCGCCCGACCAGGCCGACAGAGCGTGCTATTCACGGTCTCTCCCGCCGCCGGCGCGATTGCGGCGCCTTTGGAACGCGGGGCTTTTCCGTGTGATCGATGGCGTGTTTGATATGCGCGAAATTGCCTAAAAGCTTGAAGAAGTGGTCTGTGTCGTCGGCAGAGTCGATCGCCAGAGCGAGATCACTGCCTTCGGCCTGCTTCGCCCCACAGCAGGAGCAGGTGATATAACAGTCGATGATCTCATCGTCGGGCAGATTTCGTATCATCTCTGTCGGAACCTGGCCTAACCGAATTTGGGCGGCGCGAAGGTCGGCGGCCAGAGTAGGTTTCTCCACAATAGTCTCCTTTTCCAGGGGTGAGTACGGTAAATAGCCCCTGTGTTCGGTCACTCTTTCCATCCTGGTAATACCAGAAAGCCGGGCGTAACATTTGACGACATTCTGTTCGAGGGCGACGGACTGCACTTGTTTCCATCGCCACCGCCCCAAGGACCGAGCGCAACATCGGCCCGCCTCGTTTCTCTACTTTGCCATCAGGATTGAGATGGCTTTTTCGAGTTGGGGGTCGCGTTGGGCGAGCCAGTCTTCGTTGGTGAGGGGCAGGCATACGGGCCGAGACACAACGGCAGCATATAGAGGCCGGAGTCCTGGTGATGACTGAGAGAGACACTTTTGAATTGGGTGCGTTTCATTTCGTTTGGAACAGACGTCAAGCGTTCGCGTGTGCTAAGATCGCCGTCAATCCAAATGGAACACATCCTTTTGAATTTGCATATTTGCAGATTTTAGGGTATTTTAGTGATCATGCAAACTGCTGAAAATATGCAAATAAAAACGAAAGAGACTCCGCCAGAACGGTTGTCGTTGGCTGCTCCTTTTGCGATACCGCCGCTCATTATCGAATTGATGATGGGCCGGAAGACGGTCCGTCGGAATCAGACGCATACCATAGCGCGAATATTATTCGATGGTATCGAACATACCTTTTTGATAGAATATAAAGCGGCCTGGAATCATCGCACATTTCTGGCTGCCATCGATACTGTAGAGCGCTACGTTGAGGAGCGACAGAACGATGGTGAGCAGTTCTATCCCATGATCATTTTACCCTACCTTTCAGACGAACATCTGCTTGAACTGGCGAACAGACGTGTAAGTGGGCTGGATCTCTGCGGCAATGGTATCGTCATCGTGCAGGGGCAATGGTTTATACATCGTTCCGGACAGCCCAACCGCTACCATACGACGCAATCCCTCCAGAACCCTTATAAAGGGCGTGCTTCTCTGGTGGTAAGAACGCTGCTTCGTCGGCCCCGGTTTCGCAGGCTGGAAGATCTGCATACAGAAATAGAACAGCGTGGCGGCACCCTCTCTCTAGCACTCGTTTCACGTGCGATCAAACGACTGGAAGCAGAACTGATTCTGCTTCCAGAAGCGGGAATGCGAGTCCGAATGGTGCAGCCGGAAAAGCTGCTCAAAAGACTGCAAAGCGAGTCGGTACCTCAGCGTATAACACAAACGTGGAAAGGACGTATCGGGATACCAACCGCAGAACTCCTACCCATGCTGTTTCAAATTTCGGCAAAAAATGACCTCCCGATAGTGATGACCGGTATTGGTTCAGCGGCCCACTATACCAATATGAGTGCAGGTGACATCATCAGGATCTATGCGGATAGTGTCGATCTGTTGCTTCAATCTCTTCCGGTAAAACCTGGAGAGCGATTTGCCAACCTGGAAATCCAGGTTCCTCACGATTCCATCGTCTATTTTGATACCGAGCGGGACGAGCAGGGTGTTTTATGGGCTTCCCCCATACAAACCTATCTGGAGATGACTCAGAG
>JBBQPY010000233.1:0-6485 GCA_038216735.1 Chthonomonadales bacterium | reverse complement strand
CGATCGCGGCTGGCGTTCGGTCAAGTTCTGGTTGGCCCAGGATGTGCAGCAGTGGACGCGAGAACTGCTGCAAACCGTCGCGGTTGTGGCCGATGACTGAGCCAAAACACCCTAAGCGAGCAGGCTTTCGACAGCTATAGACTGAAGTCCGTCGCTTCGGGCGTTCCGCCAAGTGTCCTTCGGACACGATTCTCTCCAGCTACGAATAGGTATTTGGATCTTATCTGTCATATCGCACAGCAGGAGTTCCGGCATAGAAGCCCCGAGATTTCTCGTCGGGAGTTATTGTTCAAAAATGCCGTATCCACTGTAGTCGCGAACGAACGAAATCAGGACCAGTGTCATTTTTACGCACCACGCGCTGCATATGACTGCTAACTCTGCTGCAAATCGGCATTCAGGCGGAAGGTCGTGTCGGGCTCGAGCGTCAACGCAGCTGCAAAACTGCCATAACGTACTTTGCACACGCCTCCCGCCTTACTATGAATGGAAGCCGACTTCAGTTTGCCGCCGACCCAATCGATATCTACCGTGGAACCGCCCCGCGCTCTTAGTCCTGTGACGCTTCCGGCAGCCCATCTAGCTGGCAGGGCGGGCAGAAGCGCGATCTCGCCTTCGTGGCTCTGCATCAGCATCTCCGCGATCCCCGCCGTGATACCGAAATTACCATCCCACTGCTGCGGGGGATGGTTGCCAATCAGATTGGGAAGCGTCGCTTCGGTCGAGAGCAGATTAACGAGCTGTCGGTGGGCATCTTCGCCGTTGTGCAGACGTGCAAACAGAGAAGTGCGCCAGGCAAATGACCACTCTCGCACATCGCCGGTATCGCCCCGAGCGATCAAAGATTTTCCAGCAGCGGCCGCCAGTTCGGGCGTCTTGACGAGGCTGATCTGCTGACCGGGATACACGGCATACATATGGGACGTATGCCGGTGATGATCGTTGGGATCGTCGCGATCTGTCATCCACTCCTGCAGCTGCCCCCAGCGTCCGATTTTGGGAGTCACGAGCGCATCCCGCAGCAGGGCAGCCTTATCCCTGTAGGCTTTGTCCACGTCAAGAGCATTCGCCGCCAGTACGTAGTTGTTGAAAAGGTCCCACACAATCTCCTGATTGTAGCTCACTCCATCCTCGACAGGACCGTGTTCCGGTGACCATCCGTCCGGCACGACCAGGTGTCCATCGGGCAGAGTTTTGAGGTGATCTTCCCAGAACTCGCAGGTCTCTTTGAGTATCGGATACGCAAAGGTTTGGAGGTATTTCATATCGCCGCCGTAGGCGTAGTGCTCCCAGAGGTGCCGGCAGTACCAGGCATTTGCGGTCTTGTCCCAGTTCCATCCCATGCCGCCAAAGATATTGTGTGAAGTGCGGATTGCCCAGCCTCGTACAGGAGCTCCGGACGCCAGTTTGTATTCTGGAGCGGCGATCGTGGCTTTGCGCCAGGGCTCGAGTTGGCTTTTGATAAGGTTGAGAAAGGGCAGGTGGCACTCCGCGAGATTGGTCGCTTCCGCCAGCCAGTAGTTCATCTGGACGTTGATGTTGGCGTGGTAATCGGAGTGCCATGCCTGATCGTTGCTGTCGTTCCACAAACCCTGCAGGTTCGCCGGAAGCGAGCCAGGGCGCGAGCACGAGATCAGCAGATAGCGTCCATACTGGAATAGCAGCGCTTCCATCTCAGGATCGTCGCCGCGTTTGTCCATCGCTTTGCGCCGATCGGTCGGCATCGCGAGGCGGTCAGAGGGCGAGCTTCCCAGATTCAGCGTGACGCGACCGAAAAGCGCGCGATAGTCCCTGATGTGTGCCGATTTCAGCGCAGCGTATGATTTTGTTGCAGCCAGTCGGATCTGCCGGGAGACACGCTCGTGCGGGTCCGCGCCATGCCAGCTTTTCTGATAGTCCATTAGATAGTTCGTGCCGCACGCGAGAATCAGGGTCAGGCTGGTGCAGTTGGCAAAATTGATCTTGCCCTCGGAGGCTTGTACCGTGCCGCCCTGGTGTCGGACACGCAGCTGCGCTTCGTACTGGATACCGTTAACGAGTGTTCCAGCGCTGGTGAATCGTTCGCCGTCTACAGTGATTTTACCGTTGTGCATATCGGTTAAATCTACCGTGCCCGTGTAGGAACCAGGCTTATCGGCTGTCAGATGCACGACCAGCGCTCGATCCGGGTGACTGGCGAAGTACTCGCGTTTGTAGGTGACTTTACCGACCCGATAGGTGACGTGTGCCACCGCCTCATTCAGATCGAGCGATCGCCGGTACTGCGCAGCGGTCTCGTGTCCCGGCAGCGCGAGATGCACGTCACCGAACGCCTGATAGCCGCCCATCGAGTCATAGTCGCCGGACGGGTTCTCATCGCCTGTCCAGAGACTGTCTTCGTTGAACTGAAGCCGCTCCTGCGCAGTCCCGCCAAAAACCATCGCGCCCATGTGTCCGTTGCCGATCGGGAGCGCTTCGCCCATCGCGGATTTGGCGGGCTGCTCGTACCAGAGCGTCAGTGGATTCGGAGTCATGGTTTTTACCGTCTCTGCCGAGTTTGCCGGCTGCAGACTCGCGGGGACAGCGACAGCCGCCGCAAAAAGCGCCAGCGCGTCACGTCTCGAAATGTTCTGCTCGGTCATTCTGCCACTCCTCTTAGCTCTCAAGATGAGGGCGGCGGGCGATCTGTTCGAGTTCCATCGTGATGTCGCCCATTGCGGCTTCCAGGTCTGCCAGCAGTGGCGAGGCGGCGCGTGCGGCGGCGACATCCTCGAGGTCGATCGTCGCGCTGATCACGCACTCATCCAGAGTAGGCGCGATCGTCACACGGTGCCCCCAGGGATCGATAATTTGCGATGAGCCGGTGAAGCCCTTGCCGCCCTCGAAACCGACCAGTCCAGAGTAGACGACCCAGACGTTGTGCTCGTCTGCGATACCGGGAAGCAGCACGCCCCAGCGGGTCACGTTGCCTGCGTGTTCACCGGAGAACTCACGCCCGGGGGAGGCGCTCACGATATAGATCACCTGCGCGCCTTTGAGCGCGGCGATCATCCCCGTTACCGAGTGCCATACGTCCTCGCAAATCAGGATGGCGACCGTGCCGAATCGCGTCGGGAACGCGCGAATCGTACGCCCGCGGGACACGAACCGCTTCTCATCGAAAACCCCATAGGTAGGAAGGAAAAACTTGCGGTGGACGTGGTGGATGGCGGCGGGGACTGTGACTCGGGGAGTATTCACGCCGGAAGCGTGACTAAAATTCGAGGTCGAGTTAGGCGGATCAGGCATATCCTGAGCGGTCAGTGTGGCATAGAGTGCGCTGTTGTAGTACCTGCCCTCACCGAGCTCGTAAAAGCCGAGGCAGATGTCGAGCACAGCCTCGGGTCGTTCGACACGTTCGCGATAGGTGCGGAGGAGGTCGGCGAAAAGCTGTTCTCGTGTGCGAGCGACATCCCGAACGCCACCTTCGAGGAAATAGCCGCTCAGCACAGTCTCTGGAAGGACGAGCACATCGGTATCGGGCGCATCCGATTCCAGTTGCGCGAAGAGGTCTCCCACACGCCGCAGATTGAAATCGTAATCGCCTTTGCGCGGTTTGAGTTGCGCGACCGCTGTCTTGATTTTCATTTGACCTTTAATTTCCCGCCGAATATGCGGAGTCTATTGGCATTCGATTCCTGTCTATTTTACCTCACATTCGCAGGCGACCGAGCAGCGACATAACACATCCAAACGCAGTGAACCCCGGATCTAGACCAGAAGGCTGGCGCAAATCCGGGGCAAAATAGATTTCCAGAAACCACAACCGAGCACAGGACGCGCGCAGGAAGCAAAAGCGTATAAAACAACGCTATACTATAGCACGGACATCCACAACGGCACAGGCGTACGCAGCTATTCGGCGGGCGTTTCTGTTGATGGCTCTGCAGGCGTCGGTGCAGCGACTGTTGTTTCAGCAGGAGTAGCAGCAGGCGTCTCTACAACGGGTTGTGCTGTTTTCTCTGCAGATGCTTCCGTCTTCGGCGCGGCTTTGGCGCGTGCGCGAGGCGCAGCGGCAGGCTTCGCAGCAGGCGTAGTCGCGGCGGCAGAAGCAGTCGGGCGTATCGGACGAACCGGCGCTTTAGCTACTTTCGGAGGCGCAGCCGCTTTTTTGGCTTTGATGTCGGCGCGGATGCGCTCTTCGAGACGCTTGCGGGTGCGTCGTATCTCTTTTGCTCGTATACGCACGGATAGGCTCCTCAACAAAATTAGCGTAGGATATTGTCGTGGGATAATAAATAGACGGGATTGATGCGACACAAATCGCTCAGTCGGTTGTCCCATGAAGAGTCGTACTATACCATGTGCGACTATGTTTTGTCAAAAAGTTTTGTCAAAAAATGCGCCCGTATTCTGTTATAATCGATCGATACAAACTAACGGCTGGCGCTTCGCGCGCCTGGGCATTCGCTTCTGGAGACTCTTTCTGATGTATAGTTCACCTCATCGCCGCATTCCGTTCGCTGCAGCACGGCTGTGGAGCAGGTTCATGTTTGCCGCGGTATTTGTCCTGTCTGCTGCCGCTGCGCCTGTTTCGACCTATGCAGCTGCGAAGAATCCTCCTTCGGATGACCCCTCCGCAGCGCATCCGCCACCGAAGCTTCCGCATCCGACAGCCAAAAGGGACAAGTCTTCAGGCAAAACGAAGCCGATTCTGCTGAAGCGGCAGGGCAGAGAGTTTCTTCCGCTGGATGGGCTCTGGGAGTTCTGTACCGAGCCAATCGACAGCTTGAAAAATACGGGTGGCAAAAATACACGGGTACAGCCGGGCTCAGCCACAGGAGCCGAACAGCAGAAATCGGACCAGCAGAAAGCGGAAAAGCAGAAACATTGGGCAGCAAAGCGACCGGACGTTACCAATAAAATCGAGGTGCCTGCTTACTGGGATTCGCTCGCGGCTCCGGGATACGATGGGGCCATCTGGTACTGGCGCGAGTTCAACACGCCCACAAACTGGACGGGACAAACGGTGCGACTGCGGTTCGAGGCGGTGGGAGAGGCGGCGCAAGTCTGGCTCAACGGGCAACCGCTCGGAGAACATACGGGGGGCGCGACTCCCTTCGAGTTCAATGTAACGCACGCGTTACATTTTTCGCTGCGCCGCACCGGAACGAGCGGACTAATAGAAGACAGCCTGCGCTCGACTCCCAACTTGCTTACTGTACGCGTCGAAGGCAAAGCAAAGCGCGGCGCGGGCATCTGGCAGAGCGTGGGACTGATCGCACACGATGAGGGCTATATCACCGACTGCTTTCCACAACCCGACGGTTTTGGCAGCGTTCCCACAAATATCACGATTCTGAACACCTCGAAAGTCGAAGGGGACGCGACACTGGATGCGCGCATCGCGGCTTCCGACAATCCTAAAAAGGACGTTCGGCTCACGAACCAGAACCTGCACATTACGCCGGGTCCCAATCAGACTCTGCTGCTCGACAGCGTCCCGCGCAAACTGGTTCACCACTGGACACCCGACGACCCCTTTCGCTATCTCCTCCAAATCGCTCTGCGACAGGACAAGGATGTGCTCGACACGCTGGAAACGGAGTTCGGTTTTCGGCAGTTCGCGCTCGTCAACAATGCCATTACGATCGACACTGTGCCTGTAAAGCTGACACCGGGCAGGCTGATGAGTGGATTGCCACCGATCATTACGACTTCCGGCGATGCTGAGAAAGCGCGACAGAGGTTCCTGCAGATGAAAGCGCAAGGCATCACCGTCGTGACGCTCGATGCGCCTCCGTCTGCTCTGCTGCGGGCTGCCGATGCGGTCGGAATGCTCGTGATCGTCGGTGCGCGCCAGCATCAATCGGACAGCGAGGCAGAGACAGAGATACGCGACCTGATCGTACGCGACCGAGCGCATCCCTCCATTCTCGCCTGGCGTATCGGCAGCGTGGACACGCTGGCGGCGGGTGCAATACGGAAACTCGACCCGACGCGCTTTCTGCTTGTCGGCAGCAGCAAAGCGGTCCGTCTCTGGCTGCCGGGCGAAAATGAGCCCTATACGGGCAGTGTGCCCGCAGGTTTGATTGCAATGAGTAAATAAGAGACGGGGCTGCCGCAAGGTGGCACACGATCGAGAAGAAAGTGGCGTAGCATTCTCATAAAATGCGCTGCCTACTCTCAAAGCTCCGCGTGCCTCTTCTCCTATTACCGAAGCTTCTGGGATAGCGAGACAAGAGCAGGTGCTGCCTCTTCAAACCGAGGCGTCGGCTTTTGCAACTCTAAACCGGGTGTTTCAGCCCCGTGGCTAGGAGCACTACCCCATCTCCCTCCACGAATAAATGAAAAGGCTGGGAGATATAGTACTGGAATCATTACTCTTCTGTAGTTTAGCGTTTTTTGGTTAGAGGCGACGGCTGGTGCAAACTCGTATAGGATAGATGACTTCTCGCCAAAGGAGGCATCTGCCCTGAACTCGCTACAACCGTCGCCCGATTGGGAGGTTCTCCTTGCTCCCTTCC
>JBBQPY010000232.1:0-6586 GCA_038216735.1 Chthonomonadales bacterium | reverse complement strand
CGGAAAAAGCATACGTGTCTGCTCGAAGTAATCGATTGTTTCCGGGTACTGGCGGTTCAATTTGATCGGGAATTTCTGTTGCGGTCACAAAGTAAGTATACCCCGCCGCGTCAGACTCTGCAAAAATCCATGCAGCAACGCCGCTGCTCTCCGCAACCCATAAATCGAGATCACAAATGAGGCGAAGCGGTATTCCGCTTCGCCTCACGGGCAAAAGGAGCTTATACTATTCTCGGTTCGCGCAGTGGACTTTGCAATACCAAACAGGGACTTCAGTCCCGTGTGTCAGAGTCTAACCAACTCCAGACAGTAGTTTTAGCCCTGTGTCAATCAGCGGACTTTCACGCTGCGGACCGATCAGCCGCGCGTTCGATAGTAGAATCGGTGCCGACATTGTGCAGAGCGATCGCGTTTTCGGGAGCTATTACCAGCAGATTCTGGAACGCCTCCTGCGCTTCCGTCGTGCGGCCGCAGTCGCGCAGCGTGAGCGCGAGATTGAGCATTGCCTCTACGAAACGCGGATTGATCTGCAGCGCATGGCGGAACTCGGTCAGCGCTTCCTCCGTCATGCCCTGCGCTCCATAGGCGATGCCGAGATGGTTGCGAATGTCGGCGTAGTTCGGGTTGAGCGAGAGCGCTTTCTGGTACTCGCCGATCGCCTCGCTGTACATCCCGCGCTTGAACAGATCGTCGCCAAGCTGATAGTGAAAAAGAATGTCGTCGACTTCCGTATGAGAAGCCTGCTCAAAGGTCTGAAGCGCGGCGAGAAAGTCTCCCTGATGATGATAAATCAGCCCGTGAGTGAACTCCTCGGTACGGAATCCGGGCTCGAATTCCAGCGCGGCATAGAGAGACTGCAGCGCATTGGTATGATCACCGATCTCATAATGCACCAGCCCGCGCAGGAAGTGCGCTCGGGCAAAGCGTGGATTGATCTCGAGCGCCTCACTCAAAGAGGCGAGGGCGGCTTCGCGCTGCTGACTGGCGCGAAGCGCGAGCGCAAGCGAAAAATGCAGGTCGGCATAGTGCGGGTGGATTTCGAGCGCGTTTTTATAACACTCTTCTGCCCGAAGCCAGTTACCGCGCTTCATCCCTCCATGTCCGAGATGCGCGTACGCCTCGGCAGTATAAAACGAGGCAAGCCGCTCCGTCAGTTCATCCGGGCGTTTACTGCTGTTCTGCTGCGCGAGTGTGAAGGCGGCGATCGCCTCTTCATACTGCCCCTGGTCGAACAGGCGAATGCCCTTATCATATTGCTCATTGCGTCCGAAGCCAAGCATCTTTCCCAGCAGAGACATTTTTACGAACCTCCATGTCGGGCACTGCAGAGAGGATTTTCGGGAAGCATCCTGCCGCCCGATGCGCTTTCGCGCTCTCTCCCGTAAACCCCTTCCTGATTTCTAACAGAACCTATACGCCCTCACCTGATTTACGGCAAACTTCCTCGCCGCCCAAACCCCGCCTTCCGCGCGTAAAACTTCGTCGACTGCTTACGATTTACCGTTAGCCGCCTATTTGCCGTTCAGCACCGCTTTAGTGCGTCCGATACAGTGGTACTCGAAACCGAGGCGGCGCATCTGCAGTGGATCGTAGACATTGCGTCCGTCAAAAAGCAGCGGCGTCTTCATAACGCTCTTGATCCGCTCCATATTGAGCAGCTTGAACTCGTTCCACTCAGTCACGATCAGCAGCGCATCGGCGCCTTCTGCGGTGTCATAGGCGTTCTCGGTGTAGCAGATGTGCGGGAAAATACGCTTCGTGTTCTCGATCGCGATCGGATCATACGCCTGAATTTCCGCGCCTTCCGCCAGAAGCTTACCGATAATCTCGACGGATTTGGCATCGCGCATATCGTCGGTATTAGGCTTGAACGCCAGCCCTAAGATACCGATCTTCTTGCCTTTGAAACTACCGTCCATTGCGACGCGAAGCCGATCGACAAACAGCATCGGCTGTTCTTTATTGACGTCCATCACCGCTTTGAGAACCTTGAAATCGACGCCCGCTTTCTCGGCGGTACGCACGAGCGCGCTGCTGTCTTTCGGGAAACACGAGCCGCCGTAGCCGAGGCCTGCGTTTAGAAATGCCCGCCCGATGCGGCTGTCCGAGCCCATGCCCTTGATTACTTGAATCACGTCCGCGCCAACCGCGTCGCAGATGTTGGCAATCGAGTTAGCAAAACTTATTTTCGTCGCCAGAAAAGCGTTCGAGGCGTATTTGATCATTTCCGCGCTGGCGACATCGGTGATGATCATCGGGCGCTCGAGCGGTGCGTACAGCTCGAGTATCTTCATCGCAACAACCTGGTTGCGCGCGCCGATCACGATTCGGTCCGGTTCGAGTGTATCCTTGATCGCGCTGCCTTCACGCAGGAATTCGGGATTGCTCACGACATCGAAATCCACGTTGCGATGGCGATTGGTCTCGATGATTTCGCGTACCATGTTGCCGGTGCCGACGGGAACGGTAGATTTGTTGACGATCACTTTATAGCGGTTCAGGCTGCGAGCGATCCCCTTGGCGGCTTCCTGGATATAGGTCATATCCGGATCGCCGTTTTCCTTGGGCGGTGTGCCGACGCAGATGAAAACGACATCGGAATATTCGACTGCCTCTGCCATATCCATCGTAAAACGCAGGCGTCGATCATCGACGTTTCGTTTGACGAGCTCTTCCAGACCAGGCTCGTAGATCGGCATCTCACCGCGTTCGAGCATCGCAATTTTATCGGGATTGTTATCGACACAGATGACCTCATTGCCAAGGTCGCTGAAAACGCAGCCGGTCACCAGTCCGACATATCCTGTTCCGATCACGCAAATATTCATGTCTCGTTCTCTCCTTGAAGCTTTCGACTGATGCTTTCGATCAAAACATTCGACCAAAACATTCGGTAGAAACGTTCGATCCTATTGCTCGATGAAAGCTTACGGGCGCACTGTTGGTCGCAGATGTGGTTATGTTTTATTCAGAACAATTATATCGGTACTCTTGAATTGCCGATAAATCGCTAGAAACGCGCTTTCTATCCTTTGCACACTCTCTCGCCACAGCCTGCCGAACACAACAGGAGGTTCGGACATACGCATACATTGTCGGTCGGACGAGTCGCGGGAATTAGAGTGTGCGCTGCGTCTGATCGCTCGGAGGCGCGGTCGGAGTGAAGTGAGAGCGACTTAGTGTCGATAGCGTGAGCAACTTTAGAATATCAGGCAATAGCCTGAGTGAAATCAGAAACATAAATCTCAGACTCAAATTTTAAACTAAAATTACAGGTCGATTGCGATTGATGCCCTGGCGGCTGCTCGTCAGTCCATCTCATCTGAATTGCGACTCAGAGAGCCGAGCATATAGCGGCAATTGTACCCGCCGCCTTGCGAACAATGCTAGTAGCGGCGATAAACATTCACGATGTTCTATTCCGACTTCAATTCGACGGACGCCACTGCAAACTACAAATGGCGATATTCCGCGCGATTCTATATAATTATACTCATTATGCTACGAAAGTCGTAATTTGCTTCGGACATCAATTGGCAATAACTCTAGCCTATTAATTCTGGATTTGTCTGCCCAGAGTTGAACGCGCAATTTTACCTGTTCTTGCCTTGAATGCGGTTCCATAAGCTACTTTACCCTGTCGAAATGACCGGGGCGCGCCTAAAATCAGGCATTGGTTCTCAGATCGTATGACGAAGTGCTTAAACTCGCTTCGTGCGATATGCCGCTTGAACAACGTTTTGTGAGCGGCTCCAAACCTGACGATCGGACTTTGCATCGAACCTGGACCGCGATACAAGCCAGCAGAGCAGACAGTGTAGTCAGCGACTTTCATTGATAGTGAACAACAGCGCCTCGATTGAAGAACCATAGAAGAACACAGAACAGAACAATAGAAACACGACAGCAGAGCGACTGAAAGCAGGGGTATCTCGATGTTTATCATCATTGGATTGGGGATCGTAGCGGGCAGTATTCTGCTGGGCTTCCTGATGGAAGGCGGCAAAATCGGCGCTTTAATGCAATTTACCGAGTTTATCATCATCGGCGGAGCAGGTCTCGGAAGCGTATTGATCGCCAATCCGGTCTCGACGGTGATGGCGACTTTCCGTGCAATTATCGGGCTTCTCAAAGGCAACCCGTACACCAAGCCCTGTTATATGGAGATGCTTCGGATGCAGTACGATCTCTTCATGATGGCGCGGCGTGAGGGTCTTGTGACTCTCGACCAGCATATTGAAAACCCGCTGGAGAGCAAGTTTTTCTCGAACTACCCGATGTTCTTCGCCAATCATCACGCGCTGAATTTTCTGGCGGACACAATGAAAGTGATCATTACCGGCAACGTCAATGCGTTCGATCTGTCGGAAATGATGGACATCGACCTCGAAACCTGCCATGAAGATCTGCTCAAACCCGCTGGCATCATGTCGAAGCTGGGCGACTCAATGCCTGGATTCGGGATTGTGGCAGCAGTACTCGGCGTCGTAATTACGATGGCCGCAATCGGCGGATCTGCTTCGGAAATCGGGCACAAAGTCGGTGCAGCGCTTGTCGGTACCTTCCTCGGCGTGCTGCTCGCCTACGGCGTTTGCAATCCAATAGCTGCAGCGCTGGAGCTGCGGGCGAAGTCTGAAGAGCAGTATATGCAGTGCCTCAAATGCGCGCTGCTCTCGTTCGCACGCGGCGACGCGCCGCTGACAGCGGTCGAATTCGCGCGCCGCAATATCGATCCGACAGCACGTCCGGGCTTTACGGAGATGGAGCAGGGTGTCAAAAATACTGGCGGCGATCGCATGCCCGGTCTTTCTAAAGCTGCATAATGCGACTTCGTGAGAACGTCGTTCGCTGCCAGGAGGCTGGAGACACGGGCTGTTGCTACTATTTATCCGGGTAACTATTCACCCTCACTCCCCCATAACCCGAAGCTTCGGGAAGAGGGATGCGAAGGCAGATTTTTTGCCTGCAAGTGCGAAATTGAAGGCACGGTAAATAGTTGCTTATCCGGGTAGGACCGCGCTGCAGGCGGTAACAGTTGAAATAGAATATGCCCTCCGGGTCGCAGTTGAGCGGATGCAGGATACATAACGAGCGGTAGACACGTGAATCGGCAGCAGGAGAGAGCATGTCTGACTTTACAAAAAGTGAACCAATAATTCGGATCGTACGCAAGAAGCGCGGTCATGCGGGTCATCATGGCGGGGCATGGAAGGTGGCGTATGCCGACTTCGTGACGGCGATGATGGCGTTCTTTCTCGTGATGTGGATCGTCGGGCTGGATAAGCCGACGCGTGTCGCGATCGCTTCCTATTTCCGTGACCCGTCCGGTTTCAACAAGATGACGTCGGGGGGCAAGAGCCCACTGAGCAAGGGGATCTCGGACGCGATGGATAGAAAGCAGAACGCGCCACTGATCCCGACGGATGGCGGCGCACAGAAACAGGTCGAAATTGCGATGCAGACGCAGTTCAAATCCGTCGCAGAGGCGATCATTAAGAAGATGGAGAAGACGCCAGAGTTCAAGAACCTCAAAGAGAGTGTTCAGGTTCACCTGACGAATGAGGGTTTACGTATCGAACTGATGGAGAAGACGTCATCGCTGTTCTTCGATACGGGCAGCGCGAGGCTGAAACCGCGCACTGTGGCGCTGTTGGGTACGATTGCGCACGAGCTGCACCAATTGGACAATCCGATCGTGATCGAGGGACATACCGACAGCAGACCTTATGACGGCGGCAATGGCTATTCGAACTGGGAGCTTTCTGCCGACCGCGCGAACGCAGCACGGCGGGCGATGGAGGGTAACGGTCTGCGTACAAAACAGGTGCTGGCTGTACGTGGCTATGCGGACCGGAAACTATTCAAGCCCGAAGATCCGTTCCATTTCTCGAACCGGCGCGTCAGCATCCTCGTCGCCTACCACAAAACCGGCCAGTGACAACTTTGCAGACGTCTTGGTATCAATCGTTGAAACCCCCGCCTACTCATCGAGTGTGCGGGGGTTTGGCTTTGCACTGTATGATCTACGCTCTAGAGTCAGAAAAAGCGAAGATCGGTTATGATACCCGACGAAACCAGGCAAACGTACAGGTCGGTCAGACCGACGGTGATTAGGCTCGCCCAGAAGAACTGCCCATGATAATTGTTCAGCTTCGTAACCTTGTCCCATAACCCGTACCGTACTTTCGAGCCGGAACTCGACGAGAAACGGTTCACGATTCCACCGACCAGATGCCGAAACGAGTGGCACGAGAAGGTATACGCGGAAAGCAGAATCGTGTCGAGCGTGAAGAGCAGCGTACCGACTCCGACACCGAAATGCTCGCCTTCGCCGACCTTCGTGTAGAAGAAGGAGTCGTACATATGGTGCCAGTGGAAAAACACCAGTATGATCGCGGCATAGAGCGTATAGCGATGGAAATTGACCAGATTGAACGGAAATTTCTTCTCGCCGGTATAGTTCTTCTTGACCAGCGCTTCCTTGACGGCACACGCGCCTGGATCCTGGAAGATCGCTCGGTAGTAGGCTTTCCGGCAGTAGTAGCAGGAGCCACGGAAACTGAGCGGGAATACTAGCACGTAGAGC
>JBBQPY010000231.1:0-6701 GCA_038216735.1 Chthonomonadales bacterium | reverse complement strand
GGGCTGGATCAGCACAGAATTGGGTAAATCTAATGCAAGAAACCATCGTAAGAACACAAATTAGAACCGAAGAAAATCGTGTAGACAAGTCGCAGCAGGAGCAGGCGGACGAGCTCGTCGAGACGTTCGAGATTTTCGACGAGTGGGAAGACCGTTACAGCTTTCTGATCGATATGGGAAAAAAACTGCCGCCGCTCGCCGACACTCTGAAGACAGAGGATAATCGCGTACACGGCTGTCAGAGCAACGTCTGGCTGGTTGCTGAGGCGCATCCGATGTCTCAAAGCGAAACTGGCACAAAGAATGAAGACGTTGTTGAGTTCGTCGCTGATTCCGATTCCGCGCTCGTCAAAGGGTTGATCGCGGTTCTGCATCATGTCTACTCTGGTCAGCCCGCCTCGAAGGTATTAACGTTCGACATTGCAAAACTTCTAGAGCGATTGGACTTGCAGCAGCATCTGAGTATGAGTCGTCGTAACGGTCTGCAGGGCATGATACAGCGGATCAAAACGCTGGCAGCAAACCATACACTATAATAGGGTTTCAGTATAATAGAGTGTCAGCGAAGCGAAATGCAAGATAGGACTTTGGAAACGACTATGGACACGAGCACTGTACAGTTGTCACCGATCGAAACAACGATTATGAAGGGCGAGATCGTTGAGGCGATACGTACGATTTTCGACCCTGAAATACCCGTCAACATCTATGAATTGGGGTTGATATACGACATAGACGTCAGTCAGGAAGCGGATGTCGAAGTGCGCATGACGCTGACTTCGCCCGGCTGCCCGGTTGCGGGTACGCTGCCGCCGGACGTCAAAGCGAAAATCGAGACAATTGCCGGAGTCGGGGATGTGACTGTCGATGTCGTCTGGGATCCGCCCTGGAATATGGATATGATGACCGAAGAAGCAAAGCTCGAACTCGGTCTGATGTGATCGACTGGATTCAAATCGAGAAATAAACGCGTGCAGAGAAGTGAGGAGTGAACGATGAGCGATACAGCGACGGGAACGATCCTCGAGTTGACGCCTGGTGCGGTTAAACAGGTCAAGTATCTGATTCAGAAGCAGGGCAACGAGCGTCTTGGGCTGCGCGTCGGCGTGAAGGGCGGCGGCTGTTCGGGGCTGTCCTACGCGATGTCGCTGGACGAAAACGCGACCGAGCGTGACATTACGTATATGGTTGACGGTGTGCGCGTCATGGTCGACCCGAAAAGCGCGAAGTTTCTGGAAGGCACGGTGCTGGATTACAGCGTGAAAAACCTTCTAGAAGGCGGCTGGACCTGGCGCAACCCGAACGCACAGCGCAGCTGCGGCTGCGGAACATCCTTCACACCGAAATAATTCCGCTCCCCCCACTCGTTGACAGTCATCTTCCATCAGTGGGTGGGGCGGACGCTGGCTCCATCCACCAGTTCCCCTTCTCCCGAATCTTCAGGGGAAGAGTTGGGATGTGAGTTGGCAGGTCGGGGCGCCATAATTCGTAGGGCATGCGGGAACAGCGTGAAAATGACGGGCGTTGTGCCAAGCACTTCACCGTCGATAAGCAGTGGCAGCGCAGTGCTGCTCTCTATAGTGACATTGCGAGCGCGAACGATACGGACTTTCGGATGTGTTGTGTGCGTTCCCTTGAAGACATGGGGGAAGGTGCGGAGAAATTCCCACCTTCCCGCTTCTCCGATTATGCAGATGTCGAACCAGCCGTCGTCGATCTTCGCATCCGGCGCGATCTTCATTCCGCCCCCATAGCAGGTCGTGTTGCAGACCGAACACATCAACGCTCTTACATCAATTGTGTCGTCGTCGAGAGTAAGGCGCATTTCTGCTGCTTTGAGCCCAATCAGCGACTGCGCGACCGCCGCAAGATAAGCAGCCGTACCGTGCAGAAATCGAAAGCCCTGATTGACGCGCTGTGCGACGACCGCATCGAAACCGCAGCCTGCGATATTGAGGAACCAGCGGCCATTGCATTTGCCGAGGTCGATAGGGCGTGGTGTACCAAAGCAGAGCGCCTCGACAGCGGCAGACAGATCGGTACCCAGACCGAGGTCGCGAGCAAAGTCGTTGCCAGTTCCGAGCGGCAGGATACCGAGCATTGCCTCTGTACCGACAATACCGTTAGCCACTTCGTTTAGCGTGCCATCACCGCCCGCCGCCGCAACAATTGCCGCTCCTTCCGCAGACGCTCGACCTGCCAGCTCCGTCGCACGTAGCGCTGCCGTTGTCTCGATAATCTCCCATGTCAAACTCGCAGGTTCATTGATATTTTTGCTGTTGTACCGCTCAACGGCGACCATCAGCAGGGGTTCTAGTTCCAGCCGTCTTCGCTGTCCTTGTCCACGCCCCGCCGTCGGATTGAGCACGACCACGATCCTTCGCTCCGCCACATTATTCGCCTTCCAGATCGACCCCGATTTACATATGCCTGGTAACTGTTCTCCCGTACGCCCATCCCCGCTTCCCGAAGCTTCTGGATTGAGCAGTTCGCGAGAGCTCGACCGCTTTCCTGCCTGATAGAAACTCACATGAAAAACCCTGCCCGCAGACTACGCGGGCAGGGGCTTTGAGCACAACTAGCTGTCAGAACTTCAGCTTAAAGGAAGTTATGGATTGATTGTCAGATTCGCCGTTTTCGAGGCAGTGCCGACTTTTACCGTAATTGTCGCTGTGGTCTTCACAAGCACAGAGGTAGTGTCTATCGAGAAGGCAGCGCTCAGACTGCCCGCAGGTATCACGACCGTCGTATCTGGAATCGCCTGTGCTTTGTTACTCGTGAACGTGACCGTTATATCGCTGGACGAAACCGAGTCCAGTGTGATGATCCCGATCGAGGTATCGCCTCCGGTAACGCTGGTCGGGTTCAGACTGAAGGAAGCAAGCCCGCCTGCAGGACGTACTGTCAGATTGGCAGACTTCGTACTGGTACCGAGCGTCGCGCTTATTGCAACGGACGCAGATGTCGTTACAGCCTTCGTGCTGACCACAAAGGAAGTGCTGGTTCTGCCTGCCTTGATCGTTACCGAACCAGTCACGGTTGCTGCGCCCGTATTTGCGCTGCTGAGGGCTATTACCAGACCACCGACGGGAGCCTTAGTCGTGAGAGTGACGACCCCGATTGAAGAGGCCATGCCCCCGACAACGGAACTCGGTGTCAGCGTGATCGCTTTGATCGTCGCAGTCGTGGAGGGAGAGAGGTAGACCGAAGTAGTTTTCGATTCTACGCCCGTCGTAGCGGTAATTGTTGCAGAGTGCTCGGTCGTAACCGTTCCGACAGAAACGACGAAAGTCGTGCTGGTAGCTCCTGCGAGAACTGTCACCGAGGCAGGAATGGTCATCGCTGTGTCGCTGCTGGCAAGTGCGACTGTAAAGCCTCCGATCGGAGCCGGCGTACTGAGCGTGATCGTCCCCGTCGCGCTCGTGCCGCTCTCGATGCTGGCAGTGAACACGGAAACGCTCGCAATCCAGGGTATTGCCGACACCGAAACGCTGGAGGACGCGCCGCCCAGATAGGCGCTGATTGTGGTAGTGCGCTTGGTAGCAGTCGACATGCCCATCACCGAGAATGTCGCACTCGACGATCCCGCGAGTACTGTGACGGTCGCAGGCACACTTGCGACGGTCGGATCGCTGTTGGTGAGCGTGACGGTTACGCCCCCGGATGGCGCTGAGCCAGTTAGCGAGATCATGCCCGTTGCGTTCTGCCCGCCTGGCACCTGAGACTTAGCGACACTGAGCGCGGAGACTGCCACTCCCACGAAGCTCTCCTGATAGATAGTCCCTGCGGCTGCAGAGCCACCGCTTCCACCAGTGGCAGTAATATTAGCTGTTGTGAAGTTGTTGACGCCGGAGTAGAGCGCGATACGTCCACCGCCGCCGCCACCTCCGTTGCCATACCCATTCGCCCCGGCGTTCCCACCGTTCGCAGCCAGGTAGCCTGCTCCTCCCAGCGTCCCAGACCTTGCATAGAGGCTGCCTCCCGCGCCGCCGCCACTCTCCACAGTTCCATTCTGTCCGCCGACAGTGATCAGTCCATCGACCTTCAATGTTCCATTGACAATCAGGTAGATCGAGCCGCCCCCCGCTCCTCCCGAATAGAGAGTGTTGTTGCCGGTTCCCTGTCCGCCTCCACTTCCGAAGTCTGTGGGGATGAGATTATTGCCATACGTCGGACCGCCAGTCGGGCTGTTGCCGCCTGGCCCCGTGCCTCCGATCCCACCATAGCTGCCACCGCCGCCGCCGCCATAGCCGCTCGAAGCGTTGTTGTTGGCGCCCGCACCGGTTCCCAGTCCTGCTGCGTAGCCGCGCCAGATTGAGGAAAGATAACCATCTACCTCTACGGTCAGGTCGCCGAGCACGGTCAATGTCAAAATCGCTCCATATGCAGGAGACAATGTTCCACGTCCCCAGACAGTCACCTTATCGAAAGTGGTGGCGCCGATCAGCACGGTGGAAGCGTTGTTGTAGCCATAATTACCGCTGTTGTTTACCCAGAGTTCGCCGTTTGTTTGAGTTGGTCCTTTGACTACGACCGTTCCGGCAGCAGCATAATAACCGGTATATCCCGTGTTGCTATATCCACCTGCCGAGTGAATGTAATTGCGTGGGATATTGTTGGCGACCGTATAGTTGACGACGATTCGTCCACCACCACCGGGACCGCCGTAGGAGGTACCTCCTCCATTCGCGCTGATCGTGCCTATCCCGGACAGCGTCCCGATGTTCACGATAATGCTGCCACCGGAACCGCCGCCGCCGTTGCCGCCATTCTGTCCGTTGCAAAGTATCTGGCCATCGACAGTGAGCGTACCGAGGACAGTAAAATCAATTGCTCCTCCGCCAGCTCCACCGGGGGCAGTACCCGTATAACCCGTGCCGCCGCCGCTGCCGAGATGCTCACCGTCGCCCAGATCGACGGGATTCTTCGGGTCACCATAGGTCGCTCCGGCGGCCGGACTATCGCCGCTATAGCCGATTACCCCCTCGCCGCCGTAGCTCGCCCCGCCCCCACCGCCCCCGCCATTGTTGTTTGCGCCGACACCCGGTCCGGTGCCGCCGCCATGCCCACGATCAGTCGCATCGACAAAACCGGTCAGTTCCACGAGCATATCCCCCAGCACTTTGAAGTTCAGCTTTCCGCCGTTGACTGGCGTGAGCCGTGCCTGTCCCCAGACATAAACCGTATCGAAAGTAATGGTGTTGGGATCCAAGATATCCGGCAACAGAGTGCCTTGCCCGGCGTTGCCATTATTGTTCAGCCAGAGCTCACCCTGTACCTGTGTCCCGCTCTTCATGTAGACCGTACCTGCGCCTCCGTAGTAAGGACCATATCCATTCGTATAACCGCCCCCAGGCGCAGATATTTGAGAGGTGCCATCCGCTTTTTTGCGGGGGATGTTGTTGGTGGTATAGAGGATCGCGATACGTCCCCCGCCAGCCAAACTGCCACCGCTCGCAGCAATCGTTCCGACGCCGGAGAGCGTCGCGATATTCAGCAGCATGCTGCCGCCAGAACCAGAGCCCGCATTCGAGCCAGTGGAGCCGTTCGCATTCATTTGCCCGTCGACAGTCAGCGTTCCTCCGACCGTCATTTGGATCGCGCCGCCGCCTGCCGCTCCCGGGTACAGACCGGAGGAGCCCATACCTCCGCCGCTGCCCAGATCAGTAGGCGATTTGACGTTGCCGAAGACTGCTCCTGCCTGCCCTCCCGACGAGTAGAGAACCATGCCTTCGCCACCATAGCTGGCGTTGCCTCCAGGATTGGCGAACGGGTTGTCGGATCCCGCGCCCGCGCCCGTACTGCCCGGATTGCCGCGCCCGCTGACATCTATCGCTCCGCCAAGATTGATATTCGCATTGTTTGCAACGGTGAGCTGGAGCCCGGCACTCGCGCCTGCCGTGTGGGTGATCGTCGCGCCGTACTTGATGATCAGGCTGTTTATTGAGAGTGGGGTGTCGATCGTGACGACGCCAGCGGTTACCACGATGTCTTGATTCGTATAGGTCGAAGAATTACTGCTGTTGATTGTAAGTGGGCCGGACACGTTGAGTGCCTGAGCCGTCTGTGCAACGCAAATCGTGAGAAGAGCGAGTAGTGACAGAAGCGTGACGCTTCTGCTTTTGTGTCTCACATGCATTCTGAGGGGCTCCTTGATGGGGAAAGAATTACTGCTTGATAATTACTACGTGAGAAGAATCCACCTTTCGTGTCGACCTGTTGCGCCTGTTGCGATTGAAACGCAGGCTCTATTCTTAACGCATAGATTTCAGGGCTGACTTGCTATTGTTATCGTAATACAGAACGCAATGCTGCTCTTTTTCGCCAGAAGGCTGAAGCGATTCCTTACAGCTCGCTAACCGTCCTACCGACCCTTTTCCCGCAACGGCAGTCTATGACTCTTACTCAGAGGAATCGAACTCAATGTGTTTGAGAATCGCCGATACATGGGTGGTGTAGCGAAGCGTTGCCAGCAACTCAGTCCGCATAATACTTCTTGTTTATTACTCCTATTTCCTGCCCTCGTGCTTTGCTGACAAGCAAAATTCATATTATATTTATTAGGACTTACGCGGTTGTTGGTAGCGTTAAAGTCGGTCGGGCTCGGTAGGCTCGGATCGCCTCGCGCATCAGCCGCTTCTTGCTCTCGTACCAACTCAGACCCGTCTGCCAACGCTGGTACTCTAACCGAACAAACGCAC
>JBBQPY010000230.1:0-6769 GCA_038216735.1 Chthonomonadales bacterium | reverse complement strand
CGATCCGATCCGCCCCGACGATCACGCAGTCGATTTTGCCCTGTCGCATCAGACTCGCCGCCATATTATCGGCAATGATCGTCACGGGGATATTGTCGCGGGCAAGCTCCCAGGCAGTAAGTTTCATTCCCTGGAGGCGCGGGCGGGTCTCGTCGGCGTAGACATGGAGGCGTTTGCCCTCCTCGACCGCCGTCCGGATCACGCCGAGGGCGGTGCCGAATCCCACGGTCGCGAGCGCGCCGGCGTTGCAGTGCGTAAGCACATTCCCACTGTCGGGCATTAGCGACGCCCCGTGTGCGCCCATGCGACGGTTTGCGGCGATGTCTTCGGCGAGCATCGAGAGCGCTTCGGTGAGCAGGGCATCCTTGATGTCAACCGGATTGCCGTCGGTGTTTTCAGCCGTCTGCACCATGCGATCGATCGCCCAGAAGAGGTTCACGGCGGTGGGACGGGCAGCACGGAAAGTATCCGCGATCCCGTAAATGCGTTTGAGGAAGGCTTCGCGGGAGTCGGCGATAATTCCGCGCGCGCCGAGGGCGATACCGAGCGCGGCGGTGCACCCGATCGCGGGAGCGCCGCGCACCACCATCGTGCGTATCGCTTCGGCGACCTCACGCCAGTCCACCATATCGACGTACTTCAGGCTTTCAGGCAGTGCCGTCTGATCGATCAGACGCACTTTGCCGGACTGCCATGAAACGGTCTGCAACGGTTTATCCTGCGTTCCTGCCGCCATAATGCCTCCACTTCCAGACCAATATTACGTGAGTCCGATGAGAAAACCCATAGCTGATCTACGCTCAACAAGCCCGGGGTCAAAGCTTCGGTCTAATGCGTTTCGCTGCACCCTGGCTAACACCAGGGTCTGTCCGGCGTTCCGCAGCGCGTCCTTCGGATGCGAAGCGCGTCTGTTTGAGCCATTCTCGCTTTTTGTTACACGCCGACTCTCGCATGATCGAGCGCGTGGTGACACGGGCTGTCCATGTCGAGCGGAATGCGACGTATCATGTCGAGTATGACGCGCTTGATGCGCTCGGAGTTCTTCAGGAACACTGCAAAAACCTCCTGCTGCGACACAGGCGCGACTTCGCCATCGGCAACAAGACCTGAATCATAATCGGTGATCAACGAGATATTCACCACAGCAATATTTTGTTCGAGCGCGAGATACGACTCCGGATACTGCGTCATGCTGATCACTTCCCAGCCCGCCTGCGTGAACCATTTACTTTCAGACTTGGTCGAAAAGCGGGGTCCCTGCACGACGACAACCGTGCCATGTTCGTGCACGTTGATGCCGTGTTCGCGGATCACGTCGATTGCGAGCTGCCGCAGATGCGGACAGTAGGGGTCCGCGCTGCTGACATGGTAGACTTCAGGCCCGTCGTAAAACGTATCTTTGCGATTACGAGTTCGGTCTACATACTGGTCGCAGACGACAAAATCTTCGGGCGCGATATGGCTCTGCAGGCTGCCTGCTGCGCACGGGCTGAGCAGATAGCGAACGCCGAGATGCTTCATAGCCCAGACATTGGCGCGGTAGTTGATGTTGTGCGGCGGGATCGTGTGATGGCGACCATGCCGGGGCAGGAACGCGACGTTTCTGCCGTCGAGTTCCGCGAGAAAAATGCTGTCGCTCGGTGCGCCATAAGGTGTGTCGAGTGCGATTTCGCGCACATTGTCGAGCAGCGAGTAGAACCCGCTTCCGCCGAAGACACCGATGTCTGCAGTCGGTGTTTGGACTTGATGATCAGAAGATAAATATTCAGACGTAGACATGGAAGGCAGCCGCTCCTGTGAGACTGGGATTCTTTCTCGGCGCGAGATCCGTGCCAGCTTTTTGCAGGAATATCCGACGCTTCACCTCATTTTTTTCGAGGTTTGGTTAAGATGTATAGGAAATCTTTTTGAGCGTCCCTGCGCAGCCAGTGAGATGCTTCGCGCTGTTGATTGTACCCGGATTCGCGGTGCAAACCTTTCGTTTTTTAGATTCCAGTATTTTCGCCGGTTTCACCTGCCAGTCTCGAGAAATCTAGATGCGGCTGTGCGGCGTTCGGTTCGTCTTCGACCTCTGCCGTGCCGGTGAACTGTTTGCTGAGACGCAGCCGCTGCGACTGATAGTTCGAGCCGAGACCGCTGCCATATAGCAGGTCGGGCACTTCGGTACTGCGGAGCAGATTGACACGGAAGAGCGGCTGCCCGTCCTCAATCAGAAAGGGAACATCCCGACTGCGAACTTCGAGCACGACCGCCGCCGCGCTCTGATCGGGTGTTCTCGTTGGCGAGTAGCCGAAGCCGGAATCGAAGAAACCGGCATAGTGGGTACGCAGTTCGCCGCTGCCCGCGTCGAACGGAACCATCTCGGCGCAGTAGTTCGGCGGCAAACGCACCAGTTCGCGGGAGGCGAAGATGTAGAACTCGTCGGGCTCCAGAATCAACTGACTGCCGTCGCCATAGATGCGGTCCCAGTGGCGTCGCACACGCGCTATGCCGATGCCGCGCAGGTCGATCGGGCGCGTGTTTTTCTGTGCCTGATAGCCGACGGTCGGCTCGTTCTTTTTGGGCAGATTGATCGAGAGAACGATGCCGGGAGAGCCTGCGGAGAGCGGCAGATCGTGGGAGCGCAGCGTACGCAGCGACGGGTCGAGGATGATGTGTTCGGTATCGAGGAGGCGCACGGTCTCGGCATGAGTCAGCTGTGGCTCGCCGGTCTGAAAGCGTATCTGCGCGAGCGAATCGCCTGCCCGCACACGGATCGCAAAAGAGCGCGGCACGACTTCGAGGTACAGACGCCCGTGATAACCCGCCGGAACTTCATCGAAAGCCGTTCCGTGTTCGGTAACAAGGCGTGTGAAAACATCGAGTCTGCCGGTCGTGCTTTTGGGGTTGGCGCGGGCATAGACGTTGGCGGGCAGATGCAGACGCTCCTGCAAGGGGAAAATCGTCGCCTGATTGCGTTCCAGCACCACGCCCTCGTCCAGCAGGTGCGTCTCATACCACTTATACCGCGACAGTTTCTGCTGCAGACCTTCTTCGCCGGGCAGGAAACTGCACTGCACACGGTAGCCGACGCTGTCGAGGCGCAGGTCGAGGCTATTGGGCTGTACTTGCTCCGGTTCGATCGCGGGTTCGGCGCGGATGATGCCTTCTGTAATGGCAGCGCGTATCCACTGTGAGGGGTAGACGCCGTTTATCTGCTGCATTGCGCTCCACATTTCTCGTATAAAATCGCTCTTGCTTACTGGCAGTTTGTTCGCCGCCGGGAGCGAACTTTCCTGCCGCAATCCGTTTTGAGAGAAGGAGAAACTGCGCTGCAGGAGGAATGCTTCGCCATGAACACTCCACAATCAGCAAAGCTTTCTGCAATTTCTTTGTCCGCCGATGACTTGACCGAACTCCGCAAACAGCACCTGATCGAGACAGACGAACTCGCGGAACGGATTGCAGTCAGGGCTTCGCTGCTGCGTGTCGTCGATCTGCGCGGCTATGTTAAATTACAGACCGAACCGGATGGCAGACAGCGTGCCGACTATCTCGGCGCGCAGGAAGAGTATGCGAAGGCGCACATTCCGGACGCGATCTATCTCAACTGGACGACCGACCTCGCCGACGAGAACGATCCGATCCCGGCCCAGGCTGCGCCGCCCGACAAACTGGCGCGCGTGCTGGGGCAGGCGGGGATAGGGGACACCTGCCAGATCGTCGCCTATGACGCGCATCCTGCGAGCCAGTTCGCGACGCGCTTCTGGTGGCTGTTGCGCTACTATGGGCATCAAAATGTCCGCGTGCTGAATGGCGGCTGGGCGAAATGGAACCGCGAGGCGCGCGGGACTAGTGCCGAACTGCCGAACTTTTCGCCTGCTGTCTTTACGCCGGAACCGAATCCGGAATGGCGCATGACGGCGGAGCAGATACAGTCGATACTCGGTGATCCCTCGGTGACGCTGATCGATGCGCGGGACGAGGGGCAGTACACGGGGAAGATCGTGCGCGGGACACGCGGCGGGCATATCCCCGGCGCGCGGCACCTGTCGCGTGAGGCGCTGATCGGCGAGGAGGGGACGTTTCGCACTCCGGGGGAGATACAGTCGGTGGTGGAAGCGAGCGGTGTAACTCCCGAGAAACGCACGGTTGCCTACTGCAATGGGGGCGTTGCGGCGACGTCGGTACTGTTCGCGCTCTCGATGCTCGGGCACACCCAACTTACCAACTACGACGGCTCGTGGAACGAATGGAACGAGCGCCCCGACCTGCCGATCGAAGTCTGAACGCTAGAGACTATGTTTATTCTGTACCAAACCTTATTTTTACCACAGCGTCGACTAGCCGACGATAAGTCGAATTCTGAAGATGCTCGCGATACGCTTCCGCATATGTCCCGTCCGCTATCCGAGCATCTATCCATTCGACTTCTTTGAGCAAAATCCACAAATTATGCGTTGCTCGGTTACAAAAGCCGTGGGACCCACTCGATTTAATCCCTTCCAATCCAAACTGGCGACACGCTGGACATTGGCAATCTTCGATCGTCTTCCACTCTCTCTCATCCGGTTCACGCCCCCGCCACTTACCCAAATCGGCTACGATACGATCACCTCTGCCCGGCAACTGCACGATCCCTCGTGCAGCACGATTGCGCCAGCCGCTGGAGTCTGCTGAATCCATTTCCAGCAGCGCCGCCAGATGTAGTGTCGCCGTGCCGCCGATCCCAAAAACATGAAGGTTTTTACCCTTGAATGCCTCGCGCGTGTGCCGTAAGCTATCTATGACTTCCTGATAAGGGACTGCCTTTTTTGAGCGCAAAAGGTTGGGGACTATCCCTCCGAGGGCAAAATTTTGCTTGGCTGCAAGCAGTTCATTTGCCAGAATGCTCTGCGTGTAATTTTCTAAGAACGGACTGACATGAACGACCGGCGTAAAGCCATCATGGCTATAGTCGTGGTTGACCTGCATTGTGCGCTGGTAACAAAGTTCCTGCTCCGCGCGGCTCATCTGTGGCGTAGGAATGAAATCCTGTGGGATCGGATACCAATCCAAACCAGCTTTCGCAACGAATGCTTCGTATTCCTGAACCGGGCCATCTTCCTGCCTGTTCAAAAAGGAGAATGCCCCATTATCAAGATATATTTGTACATTTTTAGGAATATCCAGGAGTTGCCGAACACCTATTTCCATTGCATTTTTTCTACGTTGGGGGGTGCGATGAATACCTGCATAGGAAATCATTACGGCTTGTAGGTCAGGCAGATAGTAGGGCGAATCGGGCAGCCAAACGCGTGGATTCATATTGCTCAGACTCAAACCGGCGACAACTTGCATTAGGTAGTTCCTATCTGCTGTTTTCGATCAATCTTTTGTATTGCGCCATGATCCATTGCCCGGTCGCATTGTCGATATGTTTCCCTACGTCTTTAGACAGATTGTGTGCTTGTTGCGTCACGGAGGGCATCAAATAGGTGACAGGTGCATCCGACATAAAAGAATGGTCGTTGTCGGGCATCAAGACGCAGTGCTGGAGTGCAGCTAATATTTTTCTGGCAGTATCTTTTTCCGTACCTTTTGCTGTTTCTGATTGTGAGGGATGGAAGAATTCATAGCGAGGTAGCTGTTGTTGCGGGTTTTTAGAGTGGCCGATGTAAAACATATATATGTGTGCAATGTCGCACAATTTGCTAAATGGACTGATATCAATAACATTTTGGTTTTGATAAAACTCAAAATGTGTCGATAAATTTATAAGCTTATTTCCTTGATTCAGGTTTGCACGTGTTGTGAATGAACGACGTATCAAACAGGTAACTAACGCCTGACGCAAATTGTCGCCCACAAAGGATGGAGATGAAAGCAGCATTGTCATAGCCTGGCCGTCATTGAGGGTATATTTACCGACCTCCCAATTTCGATCTATAGGCTGTTCGATATACCAATCCACTACTGCACTAAATACCTTCAGTTGTACATTTTTTACAACCCCGCAATATATAATGTCCAGTTCTCTTGCATACAAAAGACAGTTGAGCAACTCCTTGATAGCTTCGCGTGTAAACTCGCCTCGTTTGTTTTCAATGATATAATTGTCCAGATAAGCATCCTGTGGAAATATACTGCCATCGCGAAATATTATGTCCGGCGTACGTTTATCCGTTTTCATCAAATACTCAAGATCGAATTTGTATTGCCCTACATCCATTGCAGAGGCAACGCATCTTTCATAATCCTGTGGTTCGAGTTCATCTTGATATGAGGGATCGATCAACATCCATCGCAAAAGTGATTCATCGGGTCGTGGGTTGAATATGTTTTCGTATTTTGGCTTGCCATCTTGAAGACCTGAGTAGAATGTTCCTGCGGCATTGTTAAGAACAAACGGGACACTACGTTTGAAGAAACGGGCAGGAACTGGAACAGCGCTACGATGTTGGCTCACGTCGGAACCACCAATGAGAGGAGTACGACGCGACCATGTATTTTCGTCAATTGTCATTTCAGAAAGGAAATTTCCTGACACGATGTGGCTTTCAAGATGACCATGTACCAAATTTCGATCCATGAATATAGTGGTTGGGTTTGTCAAGACACGGATCGGACTATTTTTAAGTTAGATCCATCTCCTTTCTGTGGGAACTTGTCCCCTCGGTCGGTTGAGGTGGGATCACCTCGTGGAAGCATCACGTGACGCTTCCGGCAGTGCGTGACGAACCGGGCTGGGAGCTGCCCGAAAGAGGTGACTGTGTCGTTCCGACGTGTCCGTTTCTGGTGCGATGGTGCC
>JBBQPY010000229.1:0-6947 GCA_038216735.1 Chthonomonadales bacterium | reverse complement strand
AGACTCTGACGGCCTTTCATTTTGTGGTGTTTGCCGTGCTGATGCTTGTTAAGGCCGCTCCCTTGCTCAAAAGTGCCTAACACTCTCTAGGATCGCCAATCGTTGATCAGGATCTGCAACTCTCTGCAGGGCATCGATCAGGTGCTTCGTATCGGACCCTGCGCTCGACTGTATCAATCTCGCAATATACCGCCGGTACTCTTTTGCAGTGCCGGTATATTCCCATAACTCGAAGTACATTGCTGTTCCAAATGCAATGCAGCAACCAAGGGTAAATAGCAATAAATAATAAAACCACCAGAGGGACGAAATAGAATCCCGAGCAGAGTAAAGCATACCCGTTCCAATTATGCCCGTCAGGAAACCTCCAGCCGATATCAGCGTCAAAAAATCATACCTTTTGACAAGTGCCCGTACACGTGCGGCATCGGTTTCGTTTGGCTTGTTGTGTTTCGAGATCGACATTGTCTACGCTCCTGTCACCATCCAACTTGGACCGAAACGTCTTACGTACTGAGTCGCAGCAGAAGAACGACCGTCGCGGTGAGGACGCGGAGCTTCAGTCTTTCAGACCGGAAAGGGCGATACTCTGTATGATTTCACGCTGAAAAAACAGAAACGCCACAATTACAGGGGCTGTGCAGAGCAGCGCCGCCGCAAGCGTCAAGCCGTATTCGGCATAGTACGAGGTCTGGAACAGTGCCACTCCCACCGGCAACGTGTATTTGTCGACCGAATCGAGGAAGACCAGCGGTCCCAGAAAATCGTTCCATGACCCGACGAAAGTGAAGATGGCCAGTGTCGCAAGTGCCGGACGCGCCAGCGGCAGCAGGATATGCCAGAATATGCCCATACGGGAGCAGCCGTCCAATTGTGCCGCTTCTTCCAGGTCTTTTGGCAGCGCGAGAAAGAACTGATGCAGCAGGAAGAAACCGAAGGCGCCGCCGCCCGCGGGAATGATCAGCGCGAGCGGTGTGTCCAGCCAGCCTATCTTGTTGAGCAACAGATAGACCGGCACGAGCAGCACCTGCCCCGGAACCATCAGCGTCCCGATCAGGATCGGGAATAGCCACTTTTTGCCCGGCAGGTTCAGGCGGGCAAACGCATAGGCGGCCAGCGAACTGACCGTCACGACCAGCAGCGCGATCGATGTCGAGATAAAGACACTGTTGGCGAACCAGCGGAAGATCGGAATTTCTTCAGGGTTACCGAGGACTTCGGAGAAGTTTGCGATCGTCCACCGGTTCGGAAGGATACCGCGAAAGTGGACGATTTCCGAATCCGGTTTGAAAGCGGTGATTGCGATCAGCAGAATCGGCGTGATGAAGAGAAACGCCCCGAGCGCCAGAGCGATTTCCCATTTCCAGTTTTTGTTCATTCTGCGCGGTACAGCAGTCATCGGCTCAGTTCCCGTTGTCGTAAAAAATAGAAGTACGTATCCAATCGGTCTCTGCCTTCATCCCAACCCTTCTCCCTGCCACTCATTCTTCGTTAGGGAGAAGGGCGAATGCCTGATGTGGGAGCGTATCGGATGATCCACTTCTTTTCCTGTTCTTTTCCTGCATTGAAGGGTACTCTATTGATTGCATCCTCCTCTCCCTAACGAGGTACGAGTGGCAGAGAGAGGGAGTGAGGGCTCTCACTCTGCAGACGACAGCCCTGCAATCCTACTCATGCCGATGTCATCGTTCACGCAGCAGGCGGAACTGCAGGACGGAAAACAGTGCGATCACCAGAAACAGCAGCCAGCTCAGCGCGGCGGCATAACCCATGCGATAGTTGTTGAACGCAGTTTCGTAGATATACTGCACCAGCGTGCGCGTGCTGAGTTCGGGACCGCCCCGCGTAATCATGTAGACCTGCCCGAAAACCTGAAATGCGCCGATCACATTGAGCACGATCACGAACAGCAGAATCGGCCGCAGCAGCGGCAGTGTGACGTACCAGAACTGCTGGCGGGGCGTCGCTCCGTCCAGCGCAGACGCCTCATAATAGACCGGCGAAATGCTTTTCAGACCGGCCAGCAGCACCACCATCGGGCCGCCCATCGTCCACCAGAGGGTCATTATCACCAGCGACGGCATCGCCCACCGCGCGTCCGTGATCCACGGAACCTTTATCCCAACACCGCCCAGATAGACATTGAACAGCCCGAATTCGCTGTTGTAAAACCAACGCCAGAGTAGACCCGCCACCGAAATCGTGACCACCGTCGGCACATAGAACGCTGCGCGATAGAAGCCCTGCCGTCGTCCTGGAACCGACTCGATGCCGACCGCGACCAGCAGTGCGACACAGACCGTCGGCAGCACCGCCATCGCCACGAATTTCAACGTCGCTCCCAGCGACTGCCAGAAATAGGGATCATGAAGCGCTTCCCGAAAGTTGGCGAGTCCGACGAACTGCGGCGGGCGAACGGAAAGCATCTCCCATCGGAAGAAACTCAGCGTCAATCCATACAATAACGGGAGCACGACGAAGCCGCCGAACAGCAGCAGATAGGGCAGCGCGAACAGGTACCCGCTGTAGGCATGAAGTCGGCGTCGCATTATGGGTTTGCCTCCCGCTGGAGTATCTGATTGATCTTGTTTTGCGCCGCCGAGAGTGCTTCATCGGGCGTGAGATGACCCCGCAATGCCGCTTCAATCGCCAGATTGAACTCCGTCTGGTACTCGAAAACGAATGGGATGCTGAGCTGATAGGTCAGATAGGGGATCTGTCGGGCAAACGCTGACTGCGCTTCCATCGTGGCGAAGCGCGGTGTGTCACGAAGGCTTTTACGCGCGGGAACCTGCCCGCCAGCCGCCCAATCGAGGCTGTTGCGAGAGAGAAACTGAATGAAACGCCACGACGCTTCGAGTTCGCGTTCATTCAAATCGGCGCGCATGCAGAGGTTGTGCGAGCCCGCCCACACAGCTCTGCGCTCCCCGATCTGCGGGACGGGCGCTCCGGCGAAATCGAGGTCCTGCTGCTTCTGCAGGTCGGCAAGCATATAAATCCCTTCGAAGGCGATCGCGATTTTGCCCTGCCGAAACCCGATCCAGGCGTCGAAATTCTCCGGTGGCGGCGCGTAATGATACTTGCCGATCAGGTCGATACAGAACTGCAGGGCAGCGACGTTCTGCGGGTTATGCAGCAGACAGCGGCTGTTGTCAGGCGTGAAAAACGCACCACCGAACTGCTGCATCATCGTGTACACATTCGACTCGAGGTTCGTAAAAACGAAGCCCCATTGCCCCGCTTTCGTAAGTTTTTGCAGCGCGTCCATGAACTCCTCGCGGTTGGTCGGCGGTTTCGGCTCGCCCTTCGCATCCACGACGCCCGCCTCACGGAACAGCTTTCGGTTGTAGTACATGCCGAGCGGCCAGATGTCGAGCGGAATACCATAGTGTTTCTGACCGGCGGATACCGCCTCCCAGACGTTGGTATCGAAGTCCTGCACGTTGATGTCGCTCTTCTTTGTGAGCAGGTCATCGACCGGGCGCACGAAATGAGCGCGAGCAAAGCGGGCGATCGAAAGCGTTTGGAGGACAAAAAGTTCGGGTGCGCGACCCCCGAGACCAGCAACGAAAAGTTTGTTGTAGTAGGTCGCCCAGTCCATCCGCTGCATTACGACCTGCACGTCCGGATTGGCGGCGTTGAAATGCTGCACCATACGCAGCATCGTGCGCCCATCCGGACCGGTGAAGCCATTCCAGTAGCGCAGAACAGTCTTAGACCCGATACCGCCATTGCATCCGGCAAGCAGAGACCCTGCCGCGGCCAGCGGAGGCAGGATAGCGTGTGCAACAAACTTTCGTCGAGTCAGTCGAGGTATCGATTCTTTGTCCATAAATCGTATCTGTTCAGCCCGCTCCAGAAGCATCGGGAGCGTGTGGCGATGGGTAGATATCGGGCGCCGGAAGTTAGTCGAACGCAGCAACTAGTGCCAGCAGATGCAGTGTAATTGTTTACTATAGCACATTATTCTACGCCGAATCTTTGCACCGCTACCGGACGATGCAGGCAGAAGTCGTTCTTTGTGGTACTCTATTTTCTATGACGATTTCTGTAACGAAGCCTTCCGCTAAAACCCGCGTACTTTGTGTTTTCGGGACGCGACCGGACGCGGTAAAGATGGCGCCCGTGGTGCTGGAACTGCTGCGCCACCCCGACGATTTTGCCGTGCGCGTCGTCGTTACCGGTCAGCATCGCGAACAGCTCGATCAGGTGCTGCGCGTCTTTGATTTGACGCCGGATCACGACCTCGCGATCATGCAGCACGGTCAAACGCTGACCGAAATCACAACCCGCGCACTGACCGGGCTCGACGCCGATCTGCAGGCGAATCCCGCCGACATCTGCCTCGCACAGGGCGACACGACCACGACGTTCGTTGCCGCGCTCGCCGCCTTCTACCATAAAGTTCCGTTCGGGCATGTCGAGGCAGGTCTGCGCACCCGCAATCTCTACGATCCTTTTCCCGAGGAGATGAACCGTCGCCTTGCCGGAGTCCTGACGACCTGGCACTTCGCGCCGACCGAGCCCGCCCGCGATAACCTGCTCGCCGAGGGCGTCCCACCGGAAAATATTTATGTCACGGGCAACACGAGTATCGATGCGCTGCGCTCCGTTACCGAGCAGACTTTCCGGTTTGACGATCCGATTTTGAGAGAGGTCGTAGAGAGCACAAAAAGGCTAATACTCGTGACGGCGCACCGGCGCGAAAATTGGGGCGAACCGATGGCGCAGATCGGTCGAGCGGTCGCACAGTTGGCATCTGAATTTCCGGACTGCGAGACCGTAGTTGCGCTGCACAAGAACCCTATTGTGCGCGAGACTCTGATCGGGCTGCTGGCGAATCTTCCCAATGTGCATCTCGTCGAGCCGCAGGACTATGTGCCGTTCATCAAACTGATGCAGCGCGCGACGCTGATTTTGACCGATAGCGGCGGCGTACAGGAAGAGGCGCCCACGCTCGGGGTCCCGATCTTGGTGCTGCGCCGCACGACCGAGCGTCCAGAAGGTGTTTCGGCAGGCACGGCGAAACTTATCGGCACAGATACGGAAACGATCGTAACAGAAGCTCGGCGTCTCCTCACCGATCCCGCCGCTCACGCCGCGATGGCGCACGCAGCCAATCCCTACGGCGACGGCAGCGCGGCAGCAAAGATTGTCGCTGTACTGCGGGCAGCCCGCCACATCTAAATAGGCACAACTGTGTATTGGCACAATTATGAATAGGCACAATGAAAGAGGGCAATATGAATGCTCCTACAGGTCAGCCGGGAAATAGTCAAAGCAAAGCGAAACTGACGCCGCGCAATCTGGCGTTCATTGCGCTCGTCGCGCTGATTACGCTGTTCCTCGTTTTCGTCTATAAGAACTATAATCGAACAGCGGTGATATGGCCCTTCGGTCCTCTGAATTCGATCTATGTGATCGCGACGATATTCGGAATCGGAGCCATTGCGGGCGCGCTCGCAGGCAGTATCTTCAGTTCGCGCCGCCATTCCGTGGCTCTGGTGCCTGATACAGAACCGCAGCGACTGCGCGCCGGAGACCGCGAACATCCCGGCAGACCCTGACGTTTGTTTGATGATGCTGTCCCTCACCTCTGCCCCCTCTCCCGAAGCTTTGGGAGAGAGGAAGTAAATGCGGACCCTCAGCCTGCAAGCGAGAAATTCGATGAGGGGTGAATAGTTAGGACCTTTATTCCTGTTTTGCAACGAATGGAAACCCATTGCGACGTCCTCTGACTCCCAAACGCTGGTCACTATTGCCCGAAGATATCCAGGCGGAAGCGCGTCTGCAGATCGAACTCGGTGTGCATCCGATCACGGCGCGACTGCTCGTCCAGCGCGGCTTGACAACTCCCGAAGCCGCCGATCGCTTCCTGAACCCGACACTCGACCGCCTCTACGATCCGATGCTGCTTCCCGACGCCGAAGCCGCCTGCGCACGTCTCAAAATCGCGCTCGCCAACAACGAAAAGATTCTCGTTCATGGCGATTACGATGGCGACGGGCTGACCTCGACCGCGCTCTGGACGCGCCTGCTGCGCAGCCTCGGCGGCAATGTCGAAGCTTTTGTACCGCACCGCAAGCGCGATGGCTACGATATGCGCGTCCCGATAATCGAGCAGGCAAAGCAGGAGGGCGTCACGCTGATTGTCACGACCGACTGCGGAATTCAGCGCGTCGACGAGGTCGAACACGCGCGTGAGGCTGGCATCGACGTGATCATCACCGACCACCATACCCCCGGAGCGATACTCCCTAAAGCGGTCGCGGTCGTCAATCCACAGCGCAAAGATTCGCAGTATCCGTTCCGGCATCTGGCAGGCGTCGGGGTCGCGTTCAAGATGGGCGAGGCGCTGACAAGCTATCTCGGGCACGGCGTGAACGGCTATCGACGCGCCTACCTCGACCTCGCCGCGATCGGTACCGTGACCGACGTGATGCCGCTGCTGGACGAGAATCGCATTTTAGTAAAGCATGGACTCGAGCGTTTACAGGAGACGAAGAAGCCCGGGCTTCGCGCGCTGATTGATGTCTGCGGCTATGCGGACAAGAAGCTAGACACGCGTTCGATCGGGTTTGGGATTGGGCCGCGTCTGAACTCTGCGAGCCGTATCGACGAGACAAAGATCGCGCTCGACCTGCTGATGACCAAAGACGAGGACGAAGCCGTCTCGCTCGCGCGGCGCCTGAACGAACTGAATCAGCAGCGGCGCGACGAGCAGGACAAGGTTTTCGAGGAGGCGATGGAGCAGGTCGTGCGTCAGGACATGACGGAGGCGAAATGCCTGGTCGTAAGCGGCAACTGGCGCGGAGGCATCATCGGCATCGTCGCCTCGAAAATCGTGGATCGCTTCCATCGCCCGTGCGTGGTGATCGGAACAGACGACACGACGGGTCTCGGACGAGGCTCGGCGCGGAGCATCACAGCATTCAATATGTTCGACG